>JBEGOO010000314.1:0-3443 GCA_041182045.1 Verrucomicrobiota bacterium | reverse complement strand
CGCGTCGGCGAAGGCAAGCTGCCGCCCGAGCGCCTGGCCGCCTACCGCGACGAGCGGGTCATCTCGGCGGAGATCCCGACGGCCCCGGCCCGCGGGCTGTTCATGGAGAAGGTGTTCTACGACGCGGCCGACCTGCGGGCGGGTCGCCGACCTTAAGGCCACGTTAAGGACGCGAAAATAAAGTCGGCGAAGGTTTGCAACTCGCGACGCCCGACGGGTTTCCAAGGATAGTCCAACCATGCGCCTTTTGCTCCTCCTTCTCGGCTTCACCCGCGGTCTCGCGAGCGAGGCCGCCCCCGGCGCCGGTCCCGCGAACGTCCTCATCCTGGTCGCCGACGACCTGGGTTGGAACGGCGTCAGCTACCACAACCCGAAGATGACCACGCCGGCGCTGGCGAAACTGGCGAAGGAGGGCGTGCAGCTCGAGCGTTTCTACGGCTACCCGGTGTGCAGCCCCGCACGCTCGGCGTTGCTCTCGGGGATGATGCCGCGGCGCTTCGGCGTGGTCGACGTGGTGGGCCCCGGGCAACAAGGCATCCCGCCAGGCACGCCGACCCTCGCGTCCACCTTGCGGAAAGCCGGCTACGCGACGTCCCTCGTCGGCAAATGGCACCTGGGCACCAACCCCGGACCGCTCGGCTACGGCTTCGACCATTTCTACGGCTTCACCGGCGCCGAACTGGACTACTTCAAGCACGTGGACCAACGCGGCCGGCCGGATTGGTGGCGCGACAGCCAGCCGATCGCGGAGGAGGGCTACACGACCACGTTGTTCGCCGACGAGGCGATCCGGCAGCTGAAACAACGCGACCCGCGCAAGCCGTTCTTCCTGGAGGTGGCCTTCAACGCGCCGCACACGACGCTGGCGGCCCCGCCGGCGCTCGTCGACAAGCATCAGGCCGACGGGCTTTACAACGCGGTGGTCGACGGCCTCGACCAAGGGATCGGCCGCATCCTGGCGACCTTGGATGAGCAGGGCCTGCGCGAGAACACCCTCGTCATCTTCTTCTCCGACAACGGCGCGCCGCGACGGATCAGCCCGAACACGCCCTTGAGCAACGGCAAGGACACGGTCTACGAGGGCGGCATCCGCACGCCGGCGATCGTCCGCTGGCCGGGCAAGGTGCCGGCGGGGGCGATCAGCCAGCAGCCCGTCGCGGTCAACGACCTCTTCCCCACCATCCTCGCGGCGCTGAACCTCGCCACCCCCGCCGAGGCGCGTCTCGACGGGAGCAGCCAATGGACGCCGCTCGCGCGCGGCCAGACCGCGCCCCGCCCGGTGTTCCTCATCGCCTCCCACGACATCGCCTGTTTCGACGGCGACTGGAAACTCATCGAGACGAGCGACGGCAAACGCGCGCTCTTCGACCTCGCCAAGGACATCGGCGAGGAGAAGGACCTGGCCGCCGCGCAACCCGAACGGCTCAAGTCGCTCGGCGCGAAGCTGGACGAGCTCAAACAAGGCCTGCCCGCGGCCCCCGAACGTCGCGCGGGCGGACCGGGCCCCGGCGGCGGCGCGGGCAAGGGTCCCGGAGCCGGCGGCAAAGGCCCGCCCGGCAAAGGCAAGGGCTTCGCCAAGTAAGGGCTTAATCTTCTTTTAAGGGTCGGTCTGCTAAACTTCCCCCATGCACCTGCTTCGCCCGCTTGCCCTGCTCCTGGCCGCCAGTCTCGCCATTGCGGCCACCACCGACGACACCAAGGGCAAAGGCGGACGTCCGCCCAAGGGCGGCGAAGCCCCCAAGGGTGCGATCGACCTCGTCGCCGCGGCCAAGCCCACCGGTAACCCGGCACCGGCGTTCACGCTGACCAGCCCCGCAGTGAAGGACGGAGGCGTCCTACCCGCGGAATACACCGGCGACGGCGAGAGCGCGAGCCTGCCCCTGGCCTGGAGCAACCTGCCGAAGGGCACGGTCTCGCTCGCCTTGGTCATGCATCACCTCGACCCCGAGGGAAAGACCAAGATCTACTGGCTGATGACGGACATCGACCCGAAGACGACCGCCGTCGCGAAGAACGCCACGGACTTCGGCAAGATGGGCCTGAGCACGGTGCATAACCGCGTCGAATACGCGCCGCCCCACTCAAAAGGCCCCGGACTCAAGAAGTACGTCCTCACCCTTTTCGCGCTCTCCGCGAAACCCAACTTCGCCGACGCGACCGGGCCCGTGACCATGGAGACGCTCCTGCCCGCCATCAAGGGCAAGGTCTTGGCCGCGACCGACCTGACGGTCGCCTACACGCGGCCGGCCGGAGCGTCCGATGAGGAGGAGAAGCGCCCCGCTCGCAAAGGGCCGCCACCGCCCGCCAAGGGCGAGTGAGGTGACGTTGCGAATTGCCTGCCGGTCGGCCGGCGCCTAGGTCATAGGCGTGTCCGCCATCCGTCGCCTCCTGCTCTGGACGTTCGTCCTCCTCGCCCTGCCGGCCCACGCGCACCCGGAATGGAAGGAGGCGTATTGCCTCGGTGTGATCGACGAGGACAACCGTTTCGACTTCTTCATCAAGTTCGACGTGCCTTCGTACTTGCTCGGCAAGCACCCGAAGGAGGCCACTGTCAAGGAGCTCGACGACCTGATGTTCGACGCCGGCCGCCTGCCCGACGCCTACGTGCGCGGGCCGGCCGATTTCCTCAAAGGCACGAAGGTCTTCGTCGACGACGTCGAGGTGCCGGTCGAGATGCTCGCCTTCCCCGACGCCGCCGCGGTCAAGGCGCAATCCACCAAACAAGGCGAAGCGGACCGCTACCCCGTCCTGCTCAACGCTCGCTTCCGCGCGCGGATCCCCGCCGGCGCCGGCAAGGTCGAGGTCATGTTCCCCCGCGCCCTCGGCTCCGTCCTCACCAACCTGCGCCGCGGCATGGACTCGCAGGTCCTCATGACCGTCCCCCCGGGCGAGCGTGGCGAATTCATCATCGGGGAAGTCCAGCTGACCCTCCGGGGCTTCATCCGCGAAGGCTTCGCGCACGTCATCCCCGAAGGGTGGGACCACTGCCTCTTCATGCTCGCCATGTTCCTGGGCGCGGCGTCGCTCGGGCAGGCGCTGAGCCGTTCGCTCATCTTCACCGTCGGGCACAGCATCACCCTCTCGCTCGTCGCCTTCGGCCTGCTTCCGCCGGTCGGCGGCTGGATCGAGCCCGTCATCGCGGCGACCATCGGCGTCGGCGGCGCGCTCGCGTTCTGGGGCAAGGCCACGGGCCGGCAGATGCTGCTCGTCCCGCTCACCTTCGGCCTCGTGCACGGGCTCGGCTTCGCGGCGGCCGTCACGGACAAGCTCGCCGAATGGCGGCACGCCCAGGTCGTCCAAGTGCTCGTCGGCTTCAACGTCGGGGTCGAACTGGCGCAAGTCTCGGTGATCCTCCTCGCCGCCCTCCTGCTGGCGGGACTCGTCCGCCTGCGCGCGAACGACGCGCTCATCCGCCGCGCCCTCTGCGCCGCCGTGGCGGTCGC
>JBEGOO010000313.1:0-7060 GCA_041182045.1 Verrucomicrobiota bacterium | reverse complement strand
CTCGGCGCTGTCGCCGGGCCGGCCGAGGCGGTAGCCGCGCACCTTGCCGGTCTTCTTGTCGGTGAGGGCGACGCCGTCCTTGGCGGTGGCGCCGTTCCAGAGGTAGAAGTCGCCCTGGCGGTCATGCATGCCCTGGCATTCGACGCTCTTCGGCCAGACGGCGTCGGGCGGCGTCATGTGGACGACCACGCCGGTGTTGCCGGCCTTCGTGAAGCGCCACTCGACCGTGAACTTGTATTGTTTGTAGGACTTCTCGGTGCGGAGGAAGCCGTTGGGCTTGCCCGCGCAGGCGAGCAGGCCGTCCTTCACGGACCAGGTGTCCTTCGACGCGGCTTCCGGGAAGGCGACCCAGCCGGCGGTGTCCTTGCCGTTGAAGAGCTCGACCTTCGCGGTCGGGGCGACGGCGTCGGCGGCGAGGCCGAGGGTGGTGGCGGCCAGGAGGGCCAGCCAGGAGACGGGACGGAACGCGGGGTGCATGGGGGTGGTTGAACCCTAGGTCACCCCGGGGTTTTTTGAAGCGAAAAAGCCCGCGTTAAACGACCGACTTAAGCCATGATGCCCTTGACCGCCTTGCCGGCGATGCCGGTCAGACGGACGTCCAGGCCCTGCGACTTGACGGTGAGGCGCGTGTGCTCGATGCCCATCAGCGCCAGCATCGTCGCGTGGAGGTCGTGCACGCTGACGACGTTCTCGACGGAGCGGTAGCCCAGCTCGTCGGTCGAGCCGTAGACCGTGCCGGCCTTCACGCCGCCGCCGGCGAGGAAGACGCTGAAGCCGAGGATGTGGTGGTCGCGGCCGGTGCCCTGGCCCATCGGGGTGCGGCCGAACTCGCCGCCCCAGAGGATGAGCGTGTCGTCGAGCATCCCGCGCTGCTTGAGGTCGGCGATGAGCGCCGCGGTGGCCCGGTCGACGTCCTTGGCCGCGGAGGACATGCCGCCGACGATGTCGCCGTGCTGGTCCCAGGCGCGGTGGTAGAGCTGGATCATCCGGACGCCCCGCTCGGCGAGCCGCCGCGCCATGAGGCAGTTGGAGGCGAAGGAGCCGTCGCCGACTTCCTTGATGCCGTAGCTCTCGAGGGTCTTGGCGGATTCGTTCTTGAAGTCGAGGAGGTCCGGGACGCTGGTCTGCATCTTGAAGGCCAGCTCGTACTGCGCGACGCGCGTGGCGATCTCGGGGTCGACGGTCTCCTCGGCAAGCGTGCCGTTGAGGCGGCGGATCTCGTCGACGACCTGGCGCTGGGTGCTCTGGCAGACGCCCTGCGGGTTGCCGATGTAGTGCACGGCCTCGCCCTTGGACTGGAAGAGGATGCCCTGGTACTTGCTCGGCAGCACGCCGCTCGACCACTGGCGGGAGGAGATGGGCTGCAGGCCGGTCCGGCCGGCGGAGGTCAGTACGATGTAGCCCGGCAGGTTCTCGGTCTCGGCGCCGAGGCCGTAGAGCAGCCAGGAGCCCATGCTCGGGCGGCCCTTGATGATCGACCCGGTGTTCATGAACGCGTGGGCGGTGTCATGGTTGATCTGCTCGGTCTGCATCGAGCGGATCACGCAGAGGTCGTCGGCCTGGGCGCCGATGTGGGGGAAGAGGTCGCTCACCTCGATGCCGGCCTTGCCGTATTTCTTGTAGTCGACGAACGAGCCGCGGGCCTTGAGCACGGTGTTCTGCAGCTGGGCGAGCTGCTGGCCCTTGGTGAAGGATTCCGGGAAGGCCTGGCCATCCAGCTTCTTCAGCACGGGCTTCCAGTCGAAGGTCTCGAGGTGCGAGGGGCCGCCGGCCATGCAGAGGTAGATGACGCGCTTGGCCTTCACCGGGAGGTGCGGGGACTTCAGCGCGCCGGTGGAGAAGGGCGCGCCGGCGGCGGGGATGGTCAGGCCCTTGGCGGCGAGCATGGCGAAGGCGGCGCCGCCGAGGCCGTAGGCGCTCTTCGTGAGGAAGCTCCGACGGTTGATCGAGAGCGCGTGGGCGATGGGGTCGTAAGGTCGCATGGCTTAGTAGCGCGTGATGACTTCGTGGGAGTTGAGGAGGACGCGGCAGGCCTGGGTCCAGGCGGCGTGCGTCGCGGGGTCGCCCGGCGGTGGTGGGGTCAGGCCGATCTTGAGCAGCTTGGCGGCCTCGGCGGGGTTGGCCGCGTAGTAGGCCTGCTGGTCCGCGATCAGCTTTTCGAGCCCCGCGCGTTCGGTGGCCTTGATGTCCCGGCCGACCGCCAGACGGAAGGCGGTGTTGAGGCGGTCGCGCTCGCCCGGCAGCGCGAGCAGGCGGGTCGCCAGGACGCGGGCCGCCTCGACGAAGGTCGGGTCGTTCAGCAAGGTCAGCGCCTGCTGCGGCGTGTTGCTGGACCCGCGCAGCGCCACGCACTCGTCGCGCGCCGGCGCGTCGAAATTGACCAGCATCGGGTGCAGGAACATGCGCTGCCAGTGCATGTAGAGCCCGCGGCGCCACTGCTCGGCGTCGGCGCTGGCGACATAACGGCGGTTCGGGAACTGCAGCGGCTCGTAATAGCCGTCCGGCTGGTAGGGCTTCACGCTCGGTCCGCCGATGTCGGTGGCGTTGAGCAGGCCCGCGATGGCCAAGGCGTTGTCGCGGACGAACTCGGCGTCGAGACGACGGGGGTTCTGCGAGGCGAGGAGGCGGTTGTTGGGGTCCAGGTCCTTGAGCTCGGGACGCAGGCTGCTGCTTTGGCGGTAGGTGCGGCTCGTGACCATGAGCCGGACGAGGCGCTTCACGTCCCAGCCGTGGTCGCGGAACTCGAGCGACAACCAATCGAGCAGCTCGGGGTGCGAGGGCGGTTCGCCTTGCGAGCCGAGGTCATCCAAGGCGGCGGAGAGGCCGGTCCCGTGGAAGATCTGCCAGAGCCGGTTGGTGAAGGTGCGGGCGGTGATCGGATTCTCCCGGGAGGTCAGCCAGTTCGCGAGGTCGAGGCGGGTCAGGCGCTGCGACTCGCTGCTCTGGCGGTAGCCGGGCAGGAAGGAGGGCGTCGCGGGTAGGACGACCGGGCCGGAGGTGTCGAGGAAGTTGCCGCGCGGGAGGATGCGGACCGTCAGCGGGGCGCGCGCCTCGGTGACGAGGGACCAGGCCACGCCGCGGCGGTACTCGTGGAGACGTGTGGCCATCGCCTTGAGCGCCTCGAAGTCGGGTCGCGATGGCTGGACCGCGCAGAAGTAGGCCGCCGCCGCCAGCCCGCGGGCCGCGGGGTCGTCGGACGGGGCGCGGATGGCCGTCAAGGTGGCGGGGGTGGGGAAGGCCAGCGCGTCGTAGCCGCCCAGCGGACTCACCCCGAGACGGAAAGCGCCTGCGACGCTCGGGTCGATGGCCGCGACCAGCTTGTCGCCGGCGGCGAGGTCGATGGGGTTGTCGAGCAGCCAGACCGCGGAGGGCGCCGCGCCCGAGAGCGGGGTGACGGACCAGGTGTTGCCGATGCCGATGACCTCCTGGCCGCCGCTATGGCGGACGTCCTTCGTGGTGGCGTCGGCGAAGGCGACGGCCAGCTTGCGTTCCTTGCCCTTGGCGGGACGGACCGAGAAGGCCACGTTGAAGGTGGCGCGGGTGCCCGGTTTGGCGTCGGCTAGCGCGAGGCGGATGGCGGCGACACGCATCGTCCCCGGGGCTAGCTCGACGACGAGCTCCTCGCCCTTGGCCGGCTTGCGCGCGATCACGATAGGCTGGCCGGGGGCGAAGTCCGCTCGCGACGCCTCCACGGGCTTGCCGGCGTTGGGATTCGGCGGTTTCTTCGAGCTCACTTTCTCGTCCGGCGCGGGCTTGCGGAGTTCCAGCGAGCCCGCGGGTTCCAGCCAGCCGTCGGGATGGGCCGACAGGAAGGACCGCATGGTCGCGAGCCAGGCGGCGAGCTTGGCCGGGTCGGCCTGCGCGAGCGCGAACGCGCCGATTTCCCGCCGGGCCTTGGCATCCTGCTTCAGCAGGTACGGGCTCGTGGTCTTGATCTCCGGCGGGAAGGGCGAGTCGTTGTTCACCCCGCGCAGCTCGGGCTCGGGCGTGTAGGCGTAGTCGGCGTAGACGCCCCACTGCTTCACGTCGGCGAAGAACGCCTGGAGCGAGTAGAAGTCGGCCGACTTGATGGGGTCGAACTTATGGTCATGGCATTCCGCGCAGCCGAACGTGGAGCCGAGCCAGGCCGCCGACACGGAACGCACGCGCTCCGCGCCGTACTTGGCCAGGTATTCCTTGGGCTGCGCCCCGCCTTCACGCGTCATCATGTTGAGGCGGTTGTACCCCGAGGCCACCTTCTGTTCCTCGGTCGCGCCGGGCAGCAGGTCGCCCGCCAGCTGCTCCCGCGTGAAGGCGTCGAACGGTTTGTTCGCGTTGAACGCGTTGATCACGTAATCGCGGTACGGGAAGATGCGCTGGTTCTGGTCGCCGTGGAAGCCCACGGTGTCGGCGAAACGGGCGATATCCAGCCACCACACCGCCATGCGCTCGCCGTAGTGCGGGGACGCCAGGAGACGGTCGACCTGCCGCTCGTACGCGTCCGGCGCCGGGTCGGCCACGAACGCGGCGATCTCCTCGGGCGTCGGCGGCAGGCCGGTCAGGTCGAGCGAGACGCGGCGCAGCAGGCGTTCCTTGGAGGCTTCGGGCGAAGGCTGCAGGTTCTTCTCGGCCAGCTTGGCGCCGATGAAGGCGTCGATCGGGTTGCGTCCGCCGGCGGGCATGGCCGGCACCGCGGGAGCCTTCAGCGGGACGTAGGCCCAGTGCGCCTCGTACACGGCGCCTTGGGCGATCCAGCGACGGAAGAGTTCCTTTTGCGCCGCCGTCAGGGTCTTGTGGGACTCCTTCGCCGGCATCAGGTCGTCCTCGTCCTTGGTGAAGAGACGTTTGATGACCTCCGACTCCTCCGGCTTGCCGGGCACGATCGCGATCGCGCCGCTCTTGCCCGCCTTGAGGGCTTCCTCGCGGATATCCAAACGGAGGCCCCCCTTGCGGGACTTGGCGTCGAAACCGTGGCAGTGGAAGCAGGTGTCCGACATGATCGGCCGGATGTCGCGGTTGAACACGACGGTGTCGGCGGGGCTGTCGGCGGCGGGGAGCAGGGTTGCGCCGACCACGATGGCGGCGAAGAAGAGCGGGGTGCGCAGGCAGGGGGACATGGCGATAAAGGTATGACAACCCGCCCGGACGCGGGTTTCAACGCCAATGCCAGATGAGTGAAAAACCTCCTCCTCGCAAAAGCCTTCGATAACCGGGGGGGGCTTCGTGGGCTAGGCCAGCAGCGGCTTGAGCACCTTGGCGGGGAGCACCCCTGTCAGCTTGAGGTCGAGTCCCTGGGAGCGGACGGTCAGGCGCTCATGGTCGAGGCCCATCTGGTGCAGCAGGGTGGCGTGGATGTCCCGGACGTGCGCCGGGTCCTTGACCGCCCCGAAGCCGAACTCGTCGGTCTCGCCGAAGGTCATGCCCGGTTTGAAGCCGCCGCCGGCGAACCACATCGTGAACGCGTCGATGTGGTGGTTGCGCCCCGTGAACTCCCGGACCTCCCCCATCGGGGTGCGGCCGAACTCGCCGCCCCACACGACGATGGTGTCCTGGAGCAGGCCGCGCGACTTGAGGTCCTTGACGAGCGCGGCGCAGGCCTGGTCGATGTCCTTGGCCTTGGCCGGGAGATGCTTCTGGAGGTTCTCGGCCACGCCGCCGTGGTGGTCCCAATTCGTGTCGTAGAGCTGGACGAACCGCACGCCGCGTTCGACGAGCCGGCGGGCGAGGAGGCAGTTGCGCGCGAAGCTGGCTTCGCCGGGGTCCTGGATGCCGTAGAGGTCGAGCGTGGCCTTGGACTCGCCGCGGATGTCCATGAGCTCGGGCGCGCTGGTCTGCATGCGGTACGCCATCTCGTAGGCGTTGATGCGGGCCGAGATCTCGTCGTCGCCGGTGGCGGCGAGGCGGCCGGCGTTGAGCTGGCGGACGGCGTCGATGACCTTGCGTTGTTCGCCCGCGGCGACGCCGGTGGGGTTGGTGAGGTTGAGGATCGGTTCGCCCTTGTTGCGGAGCGGGACGCCTTGGTAGGTGCTGGGGAGCGCGCCGCTGCTCCACAGGGAGGCGCCGCCACGCGGGCCGCGCGGGCCGCTCTGCAGCACGACGAAGCCGGGCAGGTTGGCGCACTCGCTGCCGAGGCCGTAGGTGAGCCACGAGCCCATGCTGGGGCGGCCGAAGAGCCCGCTGCCGGTGTTCATGAACAGCTTGGCGGGGGCGTGGTTGAAGAGGTCCGTCTTGCAGGTCTTGACGAAACAGAGGTCGTCGGCGACGCCCGCGGTGTACGGCAGCATGTCGCTGACCCAGGCGCCGCTGGCGCCGTGCTGGGCGAACTGCTTGTCGTGGCCGAGCAGGTTGATGCGGTGGCTCGAATCCATGAAGGCGAAACGCTTGCCTTCGATGAAGCTCCGCGGGATGGGCTGGCCGTTGAGCTCGTTGAGCTTGGGTTTGTTCTCGAAGAACTCCAGTTGGCTCGGGCCGCCGGCCATGAAGAGGTAGATGATGTGCTTGGCCTTGGGCTGGAAGTGCGGCGGCTTGGGCGCGAGGGGGTCCGTCGCGGCGGGCGCGTCGCGGCCGAGCAGGTCGGCGAAGGCGAGCGCGCCGAGGCCGACGCCGCAGTCGCGGAGGAAGTGGCGGCGGGTGCGGGCCTGGAGGAAGGGGAGGTCAGTCACGGCTGATGGTCTCGTCGAGGTTGAGCAGGACGCGCGCGGCGGAGCGCGGGGAGAGGGGTTGGAGCGTGGCGAGCTCCGCGGCGGTCGCGGCTCGCGAGGTGCAGCGGCGGAACGCGGCGGCGAGGCCGTCGCGTTCGATCCGCGCGGCGAGGGCGTCGGCGCACTCGACGAACGCGGGGTCGTTGAGCAGCGTCAGGGCCTGCAGCGGGGTGTTGCTGCGGTTGCGGCGCGTGCAGGTGGCGAGGCCGTCGGGGGCGTCGAAGACGGACAGCGCGGGCGGCGGGGTGATGCGGTAGGTGAAGGTGTAGAGGCCGCGGCGGTAGCGGTCCTCGCCCTTGCTGACCTTCCATTCGCGCTTCACCTGGCCGAGCGACATGACGCCATCAGGGATGGGTGGGTAGACCGGGGCGCCGCCGACC
>JBEGOO010000312.1:0-3629 GCA_041182045.1 Verrucomicrobiota bacterium | reverse complement strand
GGGGCCAGATCGACGTCAACGGACAGCACTTCGACCCCACCAAGGGCGTGCCGCCCATGATGGGCTTCGGCGGCCTGCTCAATGACGACGAAGCCGCGGCCGTGCTCAGCTACGTCCGCCTTTCCTTCGGGAACAACGGCAAGCTCGTCTCGCCGGCCACCGTGAAGAAGGTGCGCGAAGCCACCAAGGATCGCGTCAACTTCTACATGGCCGACGAACTCCTCACGGAGCACCCGCTCAAGGCGCCCGCCCCGGCGAAGAAGTACGGCGTGGCCGTAAGGCCACGCGGGGGCATGCTGGCAAGTTGACACGTGGGCAAGGGGCTCAAACCAGAGACCAGGCAAGCCTGGGGACGGGAGCACCCTACCTGATGCGGAGTCTCGCCTCTGGGCCCAAGGCCCTCTTATCCTCGATTCGCCCTACCCCATGTCTCGACTGCTCTTAGCCTTAGCCACCCTGCTCTGTCTCTCGCCGAGGGCTTCCGCCGAAACGCTGGTCCCGCTGAAGGTCTTGTTCGTCGGCAACAGCCTCACGAGCCATGGACCCAAGGCCGACATCGACTGGCATGGCAACTGGGGCATGGCGGCGACGTCGGCGGACAAGGATTACGTGCATCTCGTGACCAAGGCGCTCGCAGCCAAGCAAGGCCTCCCGCCCACGACCATGGTCAGGAACGTCGCCGACTTCGAACGCAACCACGTCGGCTACGACATCGTCGGCAAGTTCGCCGACGCCGCCGCCTTCAAGGCCGACCTCATCATCCTTTGCATCGGCGAGAACGTGCCGGCGCTGAAGACGCCCGAAGCCCGGGCCAAGTACGAGGAACAGGTCGCCGGCCTGCTGAAGACACTCCGAGCGAATCCCAAGGCCGTCATCATCGTCCGCAGCAGCTTCTGGCCGAACGAAGCGAAAGACGGCGCGATGCGGAAGGCTTGCGAGACCCTCGGAGGAACGTTCGTGGACATCAGCGCCCTTTCCAAGGACGAGCAGAACTATGCCCGCTCCGAACGTCCGTATAAGCACGCCGGCGTGGCCAACCATCCCGGCGACCGCGGGATGGCCGCCATCGCCGAGGCGATCGTGAAAGCGGTGAAGTAAGCGCGGCGGAGCCACGCAGGGTTAGGCCGCCGCAGGGCGGCCGACGGTAGGGGCGTGGCTCCGCCGCGCCCTTTGTAACAGGAGTGCACGATGAATCGTGCCCCTACCTTGGTTCGCCCTGCGGCGAACTAGAGACAGCCGGGCAACCAGGACGGTACGTGTTGCTGTCCCACCCTCGACGTCCACAAAAAAAGCCCCCGAGGTCGGGGGCTGATTCGCGGATGAACCGAAGCTTACTTGCCGCCGCAGCAACCGGAGGAAGCCGGCTTCTCGGAGGAGCAGCAGGAGGAACCTTCGGAGCCTTCCTTGCTGCAGCATCCACCGACGCAACAGGTGTTGACGCAGCAGAGGGCGCAGAGGCGGGACCAGGTCACGATCAGGGCGAGGACGATCAGACCGATGACGGTCGGGTCCTTGAGGCCGCCGAACAGGAACTGATGGACGGCGGCGATATTGAAGAGGATCGCGCCGACGAGGATCAGGCCCCAGACTCGCGTGCGCGGAAGGATCAGCAGGATGCCGCCGACCACTTCAAGCCCCTTGATGAGGGCGAGGTAGCCGGAGCCATACATGGCGCCGATGAAGGCCTTGGCGGGCGAACCTTCCGGAAGAGCGGGAGGCGGCGGCAGGAAGTGCAGCCAGAAGTTCAGGCCGAAGGCGACGAAGGCCAGGCCGAGGAGGATCGCAGCGATGGAGGGGATTTTTTTCATAGCAAAGGCAGGTTAGCCTAAATGACGGCGGATGAAAGGGCTAAGTTCAGAGGGCCTTGTGAGCTCCGTCGCACAGGGCGCCCTTCTTCGAGTGCTTTCAGGCGCAGAAGTAGACCGTGCCGTTGGCTTCGGCCTTATACGGGACCGGGGCGAAACCGGAACCCTTGTGGGCGCCGTCGCAGAACGGCTGCGTCTTGCTGTGACCGCAAGAGCACCAGTAGTAGGTCTTACCGGCTTCGACGAGGACGGGGATGGGAGACTTCTGCGGGATGTGGGGGGTGGACATTGGATGAGAGTAACGAGTTACGAGTATGGAGTACAGGGGGATAGTGTGACGATTTCAGGCGAGATCGAAGAGCAGCGCCTCGACCGGGCCGGCGGACTTGAAGGCGTAGGTGCCGGCGTCATCAGCACTGACCGCATCGCCGGGGGAAAGCTTCATGCCGCCGACCTCGACATCGCCAGCGATCAGCTGGAACCAGAGTCCCCTGCCCGCCCGGAGCTCGTGCGAGACCGTGCCGGCGGTCGTCGTCTTCACGCGATAGACGTCGGCATCCTGGCTGATGTGCGCCGAGCCCTCGCGACCGTCATTGGAAATGATGAGCACCTTCGGGGCGGCGAGCTGCTCGGGCGTCGGCGTCCACTCCGCATAACGGGGCTTCAGGTTGGCCCGATCGGGCATGATCCAGACCTGGATGAGGTGGAGCCGTTCGGTCTTCGAAGGATTGAACTCGCTGTGCTTCACGCCGCTGCCGGCGCTCATCACCTGGATCTGGCCGGGCTTGAGCTGGGCATGGTTCCCCATGCTGTCCTTGTGCTCGATGGCGCCCTCGAGGACATACGTGAAGATTTCCATGTCCTTATGGCCATGGGTCGGGAAGCCCATCCCCGGGGCGACCAGGTCCTGGTTGATGACCCGGAGGGACCGGAAGGCCATGTGGGCCGGGTCGTAATAATCGGCGAAACTGAAGCTATGGCGGGCCACCAGCCAGCCATGGTCGGCGAAGCCACGGTCCCCCGAACGTCTTACCGTAAGGTTCATATCTAGGCCAAGTTGGCCCAAAAAACGGGGATGTCCACCACCCCTCGGAATTTTTCCGACGGAATTAGTTTGAAAACACCCCCTCCGATTGGTCTATGCTTATGACTCGTGTCGGGCAGTGGCTCAATCTGGTAGAGCGCTGCTTTCGGGTAGCAGAGGCTGAGAGTTCAAATCTCTCCTGCCCGACCAATTTAAAGACCCCGGGGATATTTCGATGTCCCCGGGGTCTCCTGCTTGGGGGTTGAAGCGGTCGGCCAGCCTCGGTCTACTCCCTGCATGCGCCTCGCAGGCTTATTCATGGCCGTGCTCTCGGGCTGGCTCCTGGCCGCCGAGCAACCGCCAGCCTGCTCGCCCCGTCCGTTGGTCCTGGTCCACGTCATGCCTTGGTTCGAGAGCAAGCCGGTCAGCGGCCGGTGGGGCTGGCACTGGACGATGGGCAAGACCGACGCCGACAACGGCGAGCTCGCCTCGCACGCACGCCCCACGCTGGGCGCTTACGACTCATCCGACCCCGCCGTCATCGCCACCCAGATCGCCTTGATGAAGGCCAGCGGCGTCGACGGCGCCATCATCGACTGGAACGGCCCGGAGGGCTTCGCGGACTACGAGATGATCCACCGCAACACCGGCCTGCTGATCGCCGCGCTCAAGCAGGCCGGACTGAAGTTCGCGCTCTGCGTCGAAGACAACCCCGGCCACCGCTTCATGCAGGCCAAGCAGCTCTCGCGTACGCAGGCCGTCGCGAAAGTCGGCGCCGCGTTCGCCTGGGCCGACCAGCA
>JBEGOO010000311.1:0-4092 GCA_041182045.1 Verrucomicrobiota bacterium | reverse complement strand
GGAGCCCACAGCCGCGACTACAATTACCTGCAGGGCATCGGCGCCACGGACAACCAGCTGGCCGCCAACGGCTGGATCCCGCCCTTGAAACCCGACCCGCTCGGCGCCGAGGCCGATTCGCGACGCTGGGTCGCGCCCAAGGCCTGGACCGAAAGCCTGCGCGACAACCTGCCCCGCGAGGTGCTGCAACGCTGGGGCCAAGGACCGGGGATGACCGCGACCCATTGGCTGACCAAGGACTATTCCCTCGGCACGTGCGGGACCGGCAAGGCGTACGACGACAAGGTCTTCGCGGCCCAGTTCCCGGGCGATCGCCGCTCGACGATGGTCTACTTCGTCATGGAGTCGCGCGACGACCCCTATGGCATCAGCAAGGAGCCGGACAGCAACGGGCATAACAAGGCGCTGCACCTGCGCCCTTCCCTGGTCACGGTGCAGAACAAGGACCGCGCCCTGCTCATCGCGGCCGATGACACCGAGAAACCCCGGCACCTCCGGCCGGTCCCGGAACTCAAAGGCCTCTGGTCCCATCTCGTGTTCCCCTCCCAGGCCAAGGTCTGCGACCGCGACGGGCGTGAACTCGCCCCGGGCCCGGTCGACCTCGCCGAACCGGTCTTCCTCCGCCAAGGCAACGTGACGATGGGCGTGCGCTTCCTGGCGGCCCGCGGACCGGGCGACCTGACCTCGCCGGCACCCCTCCGGCTCATCCGGGATGGCGACCCGCAGCAGGCGGCCCGCTTCACGGCCGAGCACGGCGTCGGCCCCCACCCGGGCAAGGGTCTGTTCGGTTTCGTCACCGAGATCGCCGTGACGGCGGACGAGGCGGCGTTCCGGTCTTTCGCGCAGACGTGGCGGGATAGCCCATTGCTGAAGGTCCAAGGAGCCGAGGTGACCGCCGAGGCCCGTGGGCTGTCGGCGACGATCGACGTCGCCGGCAACAAGATCCGGCGGACCGGCGGCGGCGCGACCTTGGCTCCCGGCCAGCCCCTGAGCGTCAACGGGCGGGATCCCTGGAGCCCGCTGATCGAGGAAGCGCTGCGCTGAGGGCCCTCCCCTCGTCCGAGGTTGCGGTTGGCTTTCGCCGACCGGACCGCATCGTCGGGACTTCCCATGCCCTTCGATCCCCGGATTCCCCGAGACCTCGCCCACAAGCTGGGCCGCGAGGCGATGCAGATCATCGAACTGGGGCTCTACGCCACCCCGACGAACCGCCAGGTGGATATCGCGGCCGACATCGCCGCGGCCGTCGCGCGCACGACGCACCTACCGCCGGATCACCGGCACACCTTCCCCCGGACCGGCGGCCATGCGACGCTCATCGAGGTGACGGAGGCGACCTCGCTGGCGACCGCGCGGCGGCACGTCGAGGCGGGCCTGCGACCCGCGGTGCTCAACTTCGCCTCCGCCACCGTGCCTGGCGGGGGGTTCCTCGCGGGCGAACGCGCGCAGGAAGAATACCACTGCCGTTCGACGGCCCTCTTCGCCTGCCAGGTCGGCGGCCCGATGTACGCGTTCCACCAGCAGCAGGCCGACGCTTTGCGCTCCGACGCGATGATCTACTCGCCGGACGTCCCGGTCTTCCGCGATGACGAGCATCGCAAACTGGAGGAACCCTTCCGGGTCGCGTTCATCTCGGCGGCGGCCTGCGACGCCCGCGACGTCGCGCCGCTGGACCAGCCGAAGATCGCCGGGGCGATGGGCGCCCGCATCGTCAAGGTCCTCGCGGTCGCGCAGGCCAACGGCCACGACGCGCTGGTGCTGGGCGCCTGGGGCTGCGGCAACTTCGCCAACGACCCCGGCCTCATCGCCGAACTCTTCCGCCAGGCGTTGCACGGCCCCTTCCGCGGGGCGTTCCGGCGCGTGACGTTCGCGATCGTCGACCCCGGGACCGACCAGCCCTGCCTCAACCAGTTCCGACTGGCCCTCTCGCCACAAGCCCCTCGCGGCCACAACTAAAACCCGGCTTACCGGCCCAGCGCCGTCCGCAGCGCGGCGGCGACCTGCGCGCCGAGGAAATCGTAGCCGGCGGCGGTGAAGTGCACGTCGTTCGGGTTCTGCAGCGTCGCGAGCCGCGGGGTGATGGCGGCGAACAGGTCGTCGACGGGGATGCCGTGCTTCCGCATGACCTCGGCGGCGAGCGCGTTCCGGTCGACGATGGACCGCGCGGTCTGCTTCTGGGCCGGGTTGTCAGGGATCGGCGTGGTGCTCGCCCAGACCAGCTTGGCGCCGGTCCGCTCGAGGCGCGCGACGATCTCCTCCAGCCGCTTCACGTAGTCGGCGGGCGGGGTCGCGCGGTCATGGATGCCGAAGTTGAAGTGGATGACGTCCCACTTGCCCTCGCCCAGCCAGACCTCGAGGTTCTTCAAACCAGCGGCGGTCGGCCCGCAATTCGCGGGGGCGCGGTGCACGTTCGCCACGCCGGCCAGCGCCGCCCGGGCGGGCAACGTGTAACCCCGGGAGACGGAATCCCCGATGAGCAGGACGCGCGGCAGCTTCGGGTCGTCCGATACGAAGTCCCAGGCGTTGGACTTGCCGGCGATCTTATCCCGCTTGTGCGCCGGGAGGTAGAAACCACCCAGCTGCTGTTGCAGCACCTGCTCCCACGCCAGTTCCGCGGGGGAAAGCTTCCCGCACCAAGCCTGGTAACGCTCATCGACGAGCTTGTCCTGCGCCGCCTTCCGCGCGGCGAGCTCCTTCGCGGCGGCCTCCTGGGCGTTCGTCGGCTCGGTCTTGGCGGGCTCGGTCTTGGGGGCGTCGGTCGCGCCCGACGCCAGGGCGGCGGTCAGGCAAAGCAGGGGAAGCAGGCGCATGGCGAGATGAAACAGGGACGGCGCCAACCTGCAATGACACAGCGCGTGTTTTCCCGGCTTGGAGCTCCGCGGGCGGGGCGTTAAGCCATGGCATGCCCGCCGCCGGGAGACCCACCGACCCTTCGACGATCCGCCCCAGGCTGGTCGCGGCGCTGACGTCGGGCCGCCGTCGGCACGCGCCGGCGACCTTGGTCCCCGGGCCGGACGCCTTCGCCTTGGAGCGTTTCACCTTCCGCGGCCCGCCCGCCGCGCACGACGCGATCCGGATCGGGGTCTTCGCGGGCATCCACGGGGACGAGCCCGCGGGGCCGCTCGCCGCGCTCCGCCTGCTCGAGACGCTCGCCGCGGAGCCGGCGTTGGCGGCCGGCTACATACTGGATGTCTACCCCGTCACGAACCCGCACGGGCTCCACGCCGGCACGCGCCATGACGCGCGCGGATCGGACCTCAACCGCGAGTTCTGGCGCGGTTCGGACCAGCCGGAGGTGCGGGCGCTCGAGGCCGAGCTGCGCGAGCGCCGGTTCGACGGGTTGATCGCGCTCCACGCCGACGACACTTGCGAGGGGCTCTACGGCTACGCGCACGGGCGGCTGCTCAACGAGGAACTTCTCCGGCCCGCGTTGGCGGCCTCGGCCCGGCACCTCCCGCTGGATCGACGGCCGCTGATCGACGGCTTCGCCGCCGACGCCGGGGTGATCCATTATTGCTACCCGGGCGTGCTCTCCGCCCCGCCCGAGCAGAAGCCGGCGCCGTTCGACATCATCTTCGAGACGCCGGCGCTGGCGCCGCTCGACCTGCAGGCCGAGGCCGCGTTGGCGGGAACCTTGGCGATCCTGCGCGAATACCGACGGTTCATCGCCTACGGCGCGGACCTCTGAACCGGCTCAACCGCAGCCGCAGCCACCGGAGCCGCAACCGCGGGCGGCGGCCAGGCGCCGCTCGATACCCCGGGAGGTCGGCGTGTCGGACAGCCCACCCAAGGCGGTGCAACGGTGCTCGCGGGGCATGCGTTCGGCGACGGCCTTCGCGGCGTCGACGACCTCGTCGAACGGGATGACCTGGTCGAAACCGGCCAGCGCCATGTTGGCGCAGGACAGCGCGTTCGTCGCGGCGAGCACGTTCTTGCCGAGGCACGGGGCCTCGACGCGGTTCGCGATGGGGTCGCAGATGAGACCCAGCATCGACTGCAGCGCGAGCGAGGCCGCGGCGCAGGCCTGCGTGGCGTCGCCCCCGGCGAGGTCGACCAGCGCGGCGGCGCCCATCGCGGCCGCGGAACCGCCCT
>JBEGOO010000310.1:0-8399 GCA_041182045.1 Verrucomicrobiota bacterium | reverse complement strand
CTCACGCGCACCAGGCGGGCGAGGTTCTCGGCCCGTTCCATCTGGCGGGACATCCAGTACAGGTGGTCGGCCACCCGGGAAAGCATCATCGGGCTCATGCGGCGAGGACCCAGGTATCCTTGCTTCCGCCGCCCTGGGAGGAGTTGACGACGAGCGAGCCCCGCTTGAGCGCGACGCGGGTGAGGCCGCCGGGCAGCACCTTGACGGTGTCGCCCCAGAGCACGAAGGGGCGTAGGTCGACGTGGCGACCCTCCAGGGCGCCTTCCACGAGGGTAGGGTGCTGGGAAAAGTTCACCACCGGCTGGGCGATGTAGTTGCGGGGCGCGGCGGTCACGCGCCGGCGGAACTCCGCGATCTCCGCCGCGGTCGCGGTGGGTCCGATGAGCATGCCATAGCCGCCGCTCTCGTTGGCGGCCTTCACGACCAGCTTCGGCAGGTTCTCGATGATGTATTTGAAATCATCCGGGCGCCACGCGAGGTAGGTCGGCACCTGGTCCAGGATCGGCTCCTGGCACAGGTAGTATTTGATCATGTCCGGCACGTACGCGTAGGTCACCTTGTCGTCGGCCACGCCGGTGCCGATGGCGTTCGCCAAGGCCACGTTGCCGCGGCGCACGGCGTCGACCAGCCCGGGCACGCCCAGGCACGAGTCCTTGCGGAAGACCTGCGGGTCGAGGAAATCGTCGTCGATGCGGCGGTAGATGACGTCGACCTGGCGCAGCCCGCGGGTCGTGCGCATGTACACGAACCCGTCGAGCGCGATCAGGTCGCGGCCCTCGACGATCTCGATGCTCATCTGGCGGGCCAGGAACGAATGCTCGAAATAGGCGCTGTTGTGGACCCCGGGGGTCAGGAGGACCACGTTGGGATTGGGGTTCTCGCGCGGCGCCACGTGCCGGAGCGTGGCGAGGAGGTCGGAAGGGTAGGTGTCGACCGGGCGCACGCCGCTCGCGCCGAAGAGGTGCGGGAAGACCCGCTTCATCGCCGCGCGGTTCTCCAGCACGTAGGAGACGCCCGACGGGCAACGGCCGTTGTCCTCGAGGACCAGGTAGCGCCCGTCGCGGTCGCGGATCAGGTCGGTGCCGCAGACGTGGATGTAGGCGTCCTTCGGGACGGAGACGCCGACGAATTCCGGGCGGAAATGCGAGGCGCCGAAGACGACCTCGGGCGGGACGACCCCGTCCTTGATGATGCGCTGCTCGTGGTAGACGTCGTAAAGGAAGAGGTTGAGCGCGGTGATCCGCTGCACGAGGCCGGCCTCGATCGTCTCCCACTCGTGGTGGGGGATCACGCGCGGGAACGGGTCGAAGGGGAAGACGCGCTCCGTCCCCTGCTCGTCGCCGTACACGGTGAAGGTCACGCCCTGCTTGAGGAACAGGAGTTCCAGGCTGCGCAGTTTCTGGCCCAACTCGTCGGACCCGAGGGCGGCGAGCTTATCGGCCACCCCTTTGTAGTAGGGGCGGATGGCCCCTTGCGCGTCGACGAGCTCGTCGAAGAGGTTGGCCCCGCGGTAATCGGTCAGCTTCATGCCCAGAAGTAAGCACGTCGCTTGCCAGCCCGGCTTTCCGCTCCGGATGGTCAAAAACCACGGCGCGCGAGGCCTAACTTAGGCAGGCTTCGCCAAAAACAGGCAGGGCTCAGAGTCCCTCGCGGGCCGTCCG
The DNA here is from genome assembly GCA_041182045.1 of Verrucomicrobiota bacterium. Taxonomy (GTDB): domain Bacteria; phylum Verrucomicrobiota; class Verrucomicrobiia; order Opitutales; family UBA953; genus UBA953. The sequence goes on along the minus strand of JBEGOO010000310.1, from coordinate 6,738 downwards.
TCCGCGGGGTTCGTCCTTGATGCCCTTCGACCGGAAGAACTCGCGGAGCACCTCGGCTCGGGCGTCGGCCAGCTGGTTGCGGCGCACGTCCTCCGGCGTCAGGAGCTTCTGGCGCTCGGTCATGACGCGGCGCAGCTTCATCAGCGCCGACTGCTGCAGCTGGCGCACGCGCTCGCGGGTCAGCTTGAAATGGACGCCGACTTCCTCGAGCGTGAGCGGGCTTTCCCCGTTGAGCCCGAAGCGCAGCACCATGATGTCGGCCTCGCGCGGGTCCAGCTGCGCGAGCAGCTCGGCGATCTCGGTGAGGTCGGACTTCGTGCGGAGCGACTCGAAGGGGGTCCGTTCCGACTCGTCCTTCACGAGGTCGCCGAGGGTGGCGTCGCCTTCCTCGCCGACCGGCTGGTCGAGGGAGGCCGCGCGGTTGGCGACCGACTTCATGTGGACGACCTTGGAGACGGGGATGTCCATCGCCTGCGCGATCTCGTCGTTGTGCGGTTCGCGGCCGAGCTCCGCGGCGAGCCGGTGGGTCACGCGGCGCATCTGGCCGATGCGGTCCACCATGTGGACGGGCAGGCGGATCGTCTTCCCGTTGGAGGCCAGCGCGCGCTTGATGGCCTGCTTGATCCACCAGGCGGCGTAGGTGCTGAGCTTGCCGCCCTTGTCCGGGTCGAAGCGTTCGATGGCCTTGATCAGGCCGAAGTTGCCTTCGCTGATGAGGTCCATCAACGGCAGGCCGAAATCATCGTAGTCCTTGGCGATGCGCACCACCAGGCGCAGGTTCGCCTGGATCATGTGCTGCCGGGCCGCCTCGTCGCCCTTGAGCACGCGGCGCGCGAGCGCGGTCTCTTGCTCGAGCGTGAGCAAGGGCGTCTTGCCGATCTGGTCGAGGTAGCTCCGCAGCGGCGAACGCTCGTCGGCGGACAGTTGGTCCCACGGCAGGCCGGGCTCGGTGGGATCGAGGTCCGGGGCGGGGCTTGGGCTCGGGGCCGGGCCCGCGGCCGGCAGGATCGCCGGGCTCGGGGGCGACTTCGGCTCCTTCGCTGGCTTGGCCACAGGCGACGCCTTTTTCTCGGCGTTTTTCTGGGGCTTGGACTTGGGCACGGGCTTGGTTCAGGAACGCAGGCCGGCGGCCAGGCCTAGGGCGCGGAGCACGCCCTTGGACTTGTTGACCGTCTCCTCGTACTCCGAGGTCGGGACGGAGTCGGCGACGATGCCGGCGCCGGCCTGGATGCTCGCCACGCCCGCGCGCAGGGCGGCGGTGCGGATGACGATGCAGGAGTCGTGGCCGCCGTCGAAGCCGAAGTAGCCGACCGCGCCGCCGTAGATGCCGCGGCGTTCGCCCTCGAGCTCGGCGATGACCTGCATGGCGCGGACCTTCGGGGCGCCGCTCAACGTGCCCGCCGGGAACGTCGCCCGGAAGAGGTCGAACGCGTCCTTGTCGGCCGCGAGCGTGCCCTCGACCTGCGAGACGATGTGCATCACGTGCGAGTAGCGTTCGATGATCGCGTAGTCGGGGACGGTCACCGTACCGGGCACGCAGACGCGGCCGAGGTCGTTGCGGGCGAGGTCGACGAGCATCAGGTGCTCGGAGCGCTCCTTCGGGTCGGCGAGCAGTTCCGCCTCCAGGCGGCGGTCGGCCGCCTCGTCGGCGCCGCGCGGGCGGGTCCCGGCGATGGGGCGGATCTCGCAGCGGCGTTCCGTCAGGCGCACGTTCACCTCGGGCGAGGCCCCCACGACATCGAACCCGCGGCCCGTCTCGATGACGAACATGTAGGGCGAGGGGTTCACGTGGCGCAGCACGCGGTAGAGGTCGAGCGGGTCGCCTTCGAAAGGGACGTCGGTGCGGCGTGAGAGCACGACCTGCACGCAGTCCCCGGCGCGGATATACTCCTGCGTCTTCCGGATGTTCGCCTCGAAGGCGGCCTGCGCGATGTTGGCCCGGCCTTGGGCGAGCTCGGCCGCGGCGGGCAGCTCGGCGGGCGCGGCGGCGCGCGGCCCGGTCACCACGGCCCGGAGCGCCTCGAGTTCCCGGCGTGCGGCGGCGTAGGCCTCGTCGGCCTGGCCCGGCGCGGACACGCGCGCGTTCACGATCAGGCGCAGCGTCTGGCGGGCGTTGTCGAAGGCGACCACGCGGTCGACCAGCATGAAGTGGGTGAGCGGCGCGCCGGCCGGGTCCTTGGCCGCGCGGGGCACGGTGGGTTCGACGCGGTGGACGTATTCGTAGCCGACCATGCCGACCATCCCGCCGACGAACGGGGGCAGGCCGGGCACCTTGGCCACGCGCAGGCCGGCGACCTCTCGTTGGACGAGCGTCAGGGGGTCGGCGGGGGTCGGGAGGGTTTTCTTGCCGCCGTCGCGTCGCACGATCTCGGTCCGGTCCTCCCAGGAGGTGATGGTCAGGGCCGGGGAGGCTCCGCAGAAACTATAGCGGCCGATGTGCTCCCCGCCGGTCACGGATTCGAAGAGGAAGGCTTCGCCGAGCGAGCGTAGCCGGGCGTACACCGAGACCGGGGTCTCCAGGTCGGCCATGAGGTCGAGGCAGACCGGGATCAGGTCGGACGTCTGGGCCAGCTGGCGGAAGGTGGCTTGGTCGGGTACGAGGCTCACGGGGAGGGATTAGAGAGGGAAAACCCGCCAAGGGGAAACCTTTAAACCCGCCGGGCGTGCTTTCGCACGTCGGCGCGAGTTTCAGGCCTTCGCTTTGGCTTCCCAGCGACCCCAGAGGGAAAGCGGGAGCAGCCGACCGTTGCCTTCCTGCTTCAGGGCCAGCTCGCCGATCGCGATCTTGCCGCCCAAGCCGCGGGTGACCTCCTCGAGGAGGTTATGGCAGAGGATGGAGGAGGCGTCGATCGTGTAGACCGTCAGCAGCATGAACCGCGCGTCCGGCGAGAGCAGGTCGCGGCAGGCGCGCAGCAACGGGGCGAGGTCGCGTTCCACCTTCCAGAATTCGCCGTTGGGGCCACGGCCGAAGGCGGGCGGGTCGAGCATGATGGCCTCGTACTGGTTGCCGCGCTTCACCTCGCGCTTCACGAAGGTCATGGCGTCCTCGATGATCCAACGAATCGGCTCCTGGGCCATGCCCGAGAGCTCCTGGTTGCGGCGGCCCCAGGCCACCGCGGGCTTGGAGGCGTCCACGTGCGTCACGTGCCAGCCGGCTTGGGCGGCGACCAGGGAGGCCGCGCCGGTGTAGCCGAAGAGGTTGAGGATGCGCGGGCGGTTGGCGGAGGCCGGTTGCTGCCGCGAGAGCCACTGCCAGTGGGGGGACTGCTCGGCGAAGACCCCGAACTGCTTGGAATTGTCCATGAACCGCAGCTGGAAGCGGAGCTTGCCCAGCTGGGTCTCCCATTCCTTCGGGCAGCCGCCGCGGAGTTCCCAATGGCCCTCGCGCCCGCCTTCCTTGTGCTCGGCCACGGCCTTGTGCCATTCGGCGGCCGGCAGGGACTTGGACCACCAGGCCTTCGGCTCGCTGCGGATCATCCGGACGCCGCCGATCTCCTCGAGCTTGAAGCCGTCGCCGGTGTCGAGGAGGCGGTGGCCCGTCCATTCGCTGGTCAGTACGCTGATATCCACGCCGCATGGTGGGCGAGCCCGGGGCCCGAATCCAGCCCGCTTTTGCTCGCCAAAACTTTTTCCGCGTTCCTCATCGGGGCATGACGCGACAACTGTCCGGCGCGCGCTGGGAGACGAAGGCCTCGGGTCTCGTCGCCCTGTCGACCGACTGGACGGAGGCCGGGACGCCCCCGCTCGCGTTGAACCCGCCGGCGCGTCTCGTGTCGCTCGAGCGCGCGGACCCGCGGCTCTGGGCCCTGCGTTCCGGGTATTGGATCGAGGACGGCTTCGTCCATTTCTTCTGCTGGAAGGCCCTGCTGCCGGACGGCGTCGGCGCGGGCTTGCTCGTCGCGGGCCCCTTCAACGATTGGGGGCGCGCGGACGACCTCGGCCGCTGGACGTTGCTGCCGGTCTGCGCGCAGGGCGCGGAGGGGCTCGAGCTCGCGGCGCCGGTCGCCGAGGTCCTCGCGGGCGCGGCCGAGGTGGCGTTCAAGTTCGTGCGCGCGGATGGGCGCTGGTTGGAGCCACCCCACGACGCCGACAACACCCGGCGCGACGCGTCGGGGCACCGCAACCTCGTGTTGTCCGCCGCGCGCACGGGCCGGCACGTCTTCCGCTTCCTCGCCATCGACGTGGACCCGGTGGCGGCGCCGGTGCGCCTGATCTACGCGAAGCCCGATGAGCTCGAGCTGTGCGACATCCTCGCGTCCGACCCGCTCGACGTGCTGGAACCACCGGGCCCGTTCGGAGCGGTGGTCGGCGCGGACTCGACGACGTTCCGCGTCTTCGCCCCTCGCGCCCGCGCGGTCGAGGTGAGCTGGCGTCGTCCCGACGCCGGCCTTCACCACCTGCTCGCCTTGCGGCCGGCGGGGCAGGGCGCCTGGGTCGGCGAGGTGCCGGAGGTCCTGAGCGGGGCCTGTTACACGCTGTCGATCCGCGGGGCCGACGAGTCGGGCGAAGGACGCTTCGCCGACCGGCCGTTCGTGGATCCTTGGGCGCGCGCGCAGACGGATGAGTCGCCGCCGGCGGGCATCGTGCTCGGGCCCGAGGACCTGCGCCCGCTCGCGGATGGTTTCACGCCGCCCGCCGTCGAGGACCTCGTGATCGTCGAAGGCCACCTGCGCGACCTGCTCGGCCTGTCCGGCGCGGATCCGGTCCGCGGGGGCTACCGCGCGCTGGCCGATTGGGTTCGCACGCGCGGCAGCTACCTGCGCGCGCTCGGCGTCAACGCCCTCGAGCTGCTGCCGTGCGCCGAGTTCGAGCATCGCGCGCCCGAGGAGTACCACTGGGGCTACATGCCCGTCACGGCTTTCGGCGTGGCGAACAGCTACGCGTCGGCGCCGGGCGCGGTCGCGCTCGCCGAGTTCCGCGACCTGGTCCGCGCCTGCCACGAGGCCGGGCTGGCCGTGATCCTCGACGTGGTGCTCAATCACTTCGGTTCGCCGAACGGGCTCATGGCGACCGACCGCGAGTACTATTTCCGCACCGACCCGCAGGGCCGGCTCTCCAACTGGAGCGGTTGCGGCAACGACGTCCGGGCGGAGGCCCCGCTGTTCCAGCGCCTGGTGCGGGAGTCGCTCGCGCATTGGACGGAGACGCTCGGGGTCGACGGCGTGCGCCTCGATCTGGCCGAGCTGCTCGGCACGCCGTTGCTGCGCGAGATCGAGGCCGATTTCCGGGCGCGTTCCCCGCATAAGATCCTCATCGCGGAGCCGTGGAGCTTCCGCGGCCACGTGGCCCGCGACCTCGACGACTCCACCTGGACGAGCTGGGACGACGCGTTCCGGGAATTCCTGCCGTCCTATGTCCGCGGGCACGCGCGCGCGGCCGACCTGCTCCATCAGGTGGCGGCGTGCGGTGCGCGTCCGTCCGCCCGCCTGCGTTACGCGCAATCCCATGACGACATGGCCTGGCTGGACCGGATCACCGAGCGGCCGGCGAACGACGCGCTCGACCCGCGGCCGGCGGATGTGCTGCGCACGCGCCTGATGCATGCGATCCTCCTCTGCTCGGCGGGCGTGCCGATGCTCTCCGCCGGCCAGGATTTCCTGACGACCAAGCGCGGGGTGGGGAACACGTGGCGCCACGGGGAGCTCAATCGCCTCGATCCGTCCCGCCTCGAGCGCTTCCGGGGCGAGCACGAGTTCGTGGCCCGGCTCATCGGGTTCCGCCGTTCCCCGGCCGGCGCGGGCCTCCGCCCTCGTTCGGTCGTCTCGGACGGCTGGATGCGGGCGGGCTTCGCGGAGGGCGGCGAGGCGTTCGTCGCCGAGCTCAACGCCGACGGGGCCTTGGGCGCCGGTCGGGTGCTGCTCGCCTGCAACCCCCACGATCGTCCCGTCGTCCTCTCGGTCCCGTCCCCGGGGGCCTGGCATCCCGTGGTGCTGTCGCCCTTCCCGTCCTGCCCGCACGCCCCCGGCCCCGTCCCGACCTTGGTCGGCGATCGCCTGGAACTGCCTCCCTTGGGGTGCGGCGTCTGGTCCATCGTGGGCTAGGACGCATTCTCCGCTTGCCAAGCGGGGGTGGGTCTTTCTTTTTCCATCCTTTCCCGACCTCGGGAAAAGACCTTTCTCACACACCATACCATGGCCACCAAAGTAGCTATCAACGGATTCGGCCGCATCGGCCGTCTCGTCTTCCGCGCCCTCGTCGAACAGGGCCACCTCGGCTCGACCTTCGACGTCGTGGCCGTGGGCGACATCGTCCCGGCGGACAACCTCGCCTACCTCCTGAAGTACGACTCCACCCAGGGTCGCTTCAACGGCACCGTCTCCTCCAAGAAGTCCTCCCCGGACAAGCTGGAAGACGACGTCCTCGTCGTGAACGGCAAGGAAATCCTCGTCGTTTCCGCCAAGACCCCGGCCGAACTCCCCTGGGGTAAGCTCGGCGTCCAGGTCGTCATCGAGTCCACCGGCCTCTTCACCGAAGCCGCCAAGGCCAAGGGCCACCTCGAAGCCGGCGCCAAGAAGGTCATCATCTCCGCTCCGGCCAAGGATGAGGACATCACCGTCGTCATCGGCGTCAACGACGACAAGTACGAGGCTTCCAAGCACCACATCATCTCCAACGCTTCCTGCACCACGAACTGCCTCGCGCCGCTCGTCCACGTGCTGCTGAAGGAAGGTTTCGGCGTCGCCGAAGGCCTGATGACCACCGTCCACGCCTACACCGCCACCCAGAAGACCGTCGACG
>JBEGOO010000309.1:0-8386 GCA_041182045.1 Verrucomicrobiota bacterium | reverse complement strand
GTGCGCCTGGTGCGACTCCGCATCGACCTGGCACCCGCAGTTCGTCCCGAAGGACCTCCGACGCGCGACCGCGGACGAACTTGCCGCCGAGGCCGCCGCCGCCCGCCCCGAATTCGTCGTCCTGACCGGGGGTGAGCCCTGCATCCATGACCTGGCCCCGCTGGTCGACGCCCTCAAGGGGGTCGGCCTGCCTGCCCACTTGGAGACCTGCGGTGCCTATCCCATCGCCGAGGGCCTGGCCTGGGTGACTCTGAGCCCGAAATGGGCCAAGCCGCCCCTGCCAGCCTCCCTGCGGCGCGCCGATGAGGTCAAATTGATCGTGGAAACCCCGGAGAGCATCGCTCGCTGGACCGAGGCGGTGGGGGGGGCTTGGGTTAGCCGGCATGTCTGGCTGCACCCGGAGTGGTCCCAGCGGGCCCAACCGGAGGTCCTGCGGGCCATCACCGACCAGGTGAAGGCCCACGGGGCGCCGTTCCGGGCAGGGTGGCAGGTCCATAAGCCCTATTCGGCCGATAGTCTCGACCGCCGGGCCCGACCGCCGGCGCCTTTGGGCGGCGATCCGGCCAAGGGTTTCTGAGGCCCTTGGGGTAGGGGGAGGTCTCCACCTTGGCGTAGGAGGACGACTATCTTTCGTTCCGTCGCTTTTTTGCTTCACACCGAGGGCCATCCCTCATTCAAAACGGACTCATGACCCGCCACGCTGTGCTCGCCTTGGAAGATGGAACGATTCTCCGGGGCAAGGCGTTTGGCGCCACCGCGACCCTCTGCGGGGAGGCGGTCTTCAACACGAGCCTCACCGGCTACCAGGAGATCCTCACCGATCCTTCCTACTTCGGCCAGATCGTGACGATGACCGCGCCGCAGATCGGCAACTACGGCGTGAACGAGCAGGACCTGGAGTCCGCCCGCCCGCACGTCGCCGGCTTCGTCGTCCGCGAGCTCTCGCCCATCGTCTCCAACTGGCGCGCCACCACCGACCTCGGCACCTGGTTGCAGAAGTACGGCATCCCCGGCATCGAAGGCATCGACACCCGCTTCCTCACCAAGAAGCTCCGCGTGGCCGGCGTCATGAAGGCCTGCCTCTCGACCGAAGGCCTCAGCGACGAGGAAGCCCTCAAGCGCGCCCGCGCCTGGACCGGCACCGTCGGCGCCGACTTCGTGAAGGAGGTCACCTGCAAGGCGCCTTACCACTACAACCCGAAGCCGGTCGACTGCGAGGCCTTCACCGTCGTCGGCACGCACCTCAACAAGCCGAAGAACCGCCCGGTGCGCTACAAGGTCGCCGCCTACGACTTCGGCGCCAAGACCTCGATCTTCCGCCGCCTGGTCGCCTCCGGCTTCGACGTGCATGTCTTCCCGGCCCGCACGCCCGCCGCCGAGATCCGCGCCTTCCAGCCGGACGCCGTCTTCCTGTCCAACGGCCCCGGCGACCCCGCCGCGCTGAAGTACGCCCACGAAGCCGTGGCCGACCTGATCCAGTCCTTCCCGGTCTTCGGCATCTGCCTCGGCCATCAGATCATCACCCACGCCATCGGCGCCTCGACCTACAAGCTCAAGTTCGGCCATCGCGGCGGCAACCAGCCCGTCAAGAACAGCGAGGTCGACCGCGTGTCCATCACCGCGCAGAACCACGGCTTCGCCTCGAAGCCCGACGAGCTGGCGCGCTGCGGCGCCGTCGTCACCGAGGTGAACATGAACGACGGCACGGTCTCCGGCCTGCGCCTCAAGGACAAGCCGGTCTTCTCGGTGCAGTACCATCCGGAAGCCGGTCCCGGCCCGAACGACGCCGACGTGCTCTTCGACCGGTTCTACGAGCTCGTCGCCAAGAGCAAGGGCGCCAAGTAACCAGGCTCCGATGAGGTTCCCGACCGCGCCGCTCTGCCTGCTCGGTTGGGCCCTCGTCGGTTGCCAGGTCGCGCCGGTCGTCCCCCGCGACGCGCTGGAGGCCTTGGTCGACGCGGCCGCCGCCGGGGAGCGCCCGGACCCGCATGCCTGGGTCGATCCGGCCGACCCCGCGCGCTCAGCCGCGTTCCTGCAGGTCGAACGGTGGGTCAACGTGAACGCCGAGGCGGTGACCGACGTGCGCGCCGCGGGCTTGCCGGTCGAACCAGGGCATCGTTTCGCGCGCTCCGCCGACGGGCGTTTCGTCTATGTCTTCACGGCCGGCTGGCCGGGTCGCCAACTGCGCACCAAGGCCGTCCAGCCTTGGCCGGGCTCGTCGGTCCGGGTGCTGGGCTGGCCCGAGGACCTGCGCTGGGAGCAGCTCGGCGCCGTCTGCGTCGTGGAGACGCCGCGCGAGCTGGCGGACGAGGAGAACCACCCGTGCGAGCAGGTGTTCGTCTTCCGCCTGCAGGTCGCGCGCTGAGCCGGCTCAGAGCTCCACCTGCATGCCGAGCTCGACCACGCGGCCGGGCGGCAGGTTGAAGTAGGCGGTCGCCGAGAGCGAGTTGCGGTTCAGGACCTCGAAGACCTTCTCCTGCACGGCGTTGAGCGAGAAGTTCTTGGACGTGTCGCGGACGATCGTCTCGCGGCTGAGGAAGTAGGTCGTCTCCATCTCGTTGGGGCGGATGCCGAGCTGCTCGTAGGCGGCGTGGAGGACGGGGTAGATGGCCTGCTGTTCGCGGAAGCCGAAGCGGCCCGTCACGCGCAGCACGAGCGGGAACTCCTGCTTGCCCTCGACCTTGCAGAACTTCGGCTCGCGGGAATCGAAGAGCACGCGGTCCTTCGCCGGCACGATCGCGCGGTCCTCGTCGACCTGCAGGGTGAGCACGATGATGTGGTCGTGCAGGGACTTGTTGTGCTTGAGGTTGTGCGCCAGCGCCATCGGCACCGAGCGGGTGTTGCCGGCCAGGTAGATGGCGGTGCCCTTCACGCGGCTGAGCTTGCCGGCGAGGAAGCGGTCCTCGACGCTGTCGATGAAGGAGTTGAACTCCTCGGCCGTCTCGGTCTCGGCCAGCTTGCGCTTCATCTCGATGCGCCCCTTGTTCCAGGTCGACATCAGGTAGTAGACGAAGAAGCCCGCCGCCAGGGGGAGCCAGCCGCTCTCGAGGATCTTGGGGAAGTTCGACGAGACGAAGATGACCTCGAGCACGATCACCGGGGCGACGAACACGTAGGCCGTGACCGACGGGATGCTGAAGCGGCGGCGCAGGTATTGCCCGAAGAGGATGGTGGTCACCAGCATCGTCAGGCTGACGGCGATGCCGTAGGCGCTGGCGAGGTGCTCGGAGGACTTGTACTGCAGGACGAGGTAGATCGAGCCGATCATGAGCAGCCAGTTGATGATCGGGATGTAGATCTGGCCGGATTCCTCGTCCGAGGTGCGCTCGATGCGCATGCGCGGCAGGTAGTTCAGCTGAATCGCCTGCATGGTCGTCGAGAAGGCGCCCGAGATCAGGGCCTGCGAGGCGATGATCGCGGCGAGGGTCGCGATGATCACCAGCGGGATCTGCGACCAGGCCGGGGCCATGTTGAAGAACGGGTTGAACGGGTGGGTGAACTCCGTCGCCGGTTGCGCGAGGGCCCAGGCGCCCTGGCCGAGGTAGTTCAGGATGAGGGCGGGGAAGACCACGAGGTACCAGCCCGCGCGGATCGGTTTCTGGCCGAAGTGGCCCATGTCCGCGTAGAGGGCCTCGGCGCCGGTGACGGACAGGAAGACGGCGCTGAGGATGATCATCGCCAGGCCCGGGTGGTCGATGAAGAAGCCGACGGATTCCCGGGGGTCGAACGCGTGGACGATGATGCGGGCTTCGGCGGAATGGGCGATGAGCGAGCCGATCCCGGTGGCGGCGATGCACCCGAACCAGAGCAGGGTGATGGGGCCGAAATACATGCCGACCCGGCCGGAGCCGCGTTTCTGGAGCCAGAAGATCCCCACGAGGATGGCGACCGCGGCCGCCGGGATGAAGAAGGTCAGGAAGCTCTCCTTGAGGGGGCCGTGGAGGCTCTCGTTGGCTTCCTTGATGCCTTCCAAGGCGGAGAGGACCGAGATGGCCGGGGTGATGACGCCGTCCCCGAAGAGCAGGGCGGTGCCGAAGACCCCGAGCAGGACCAGGATGCTCCGGTGCTTGCGCTTGCGCTGCTCGGCGTCCTGGGGCGAGGCGAGGGAGACCAGGGTCATGATGCCGCCTTCGCCGTCCTCGTTGGCCTCCATGATGAACAGGACGTATTTGACGGTCACCACGGCCAGGAGGGACCAGATGATCATGGAGACGGCCGGGACGACGACCAAGTCGATGGTCGCGCCCGCTTTGAGGCCGTTATTCAAGCATTCCCGAAAGGCGTAGAGCGGGCTGGTGCCGATGTCCCCGAAGACGACCCCAAGGGCGGCGATCACGGCCGCGGCGGTCAGCGGGCGGACGACTTCGGGGGTCGGGGACGCGGAGTCGGGGTTGGCCGGCTCCTGGGCGGTTTTGCTCATGTAGAGTTATTCACAATACCCATTCGGCGGGTCTTATCAAAAACAATCCAGACCCACCCGGGGCTTGCCTTTTTGTGCCCCACTTGCATTTCAAGGCATTCGGCCCCAAGACTTTCCAAACATAAACAACAATGATCAACATCCAAACCGTTATCTGTCAGGTTCTTGCGCAGGCCACGCCCTCGGCGGCCGCCCCCCAGGCCGACCAGCCGAGCCCGTGGAGCGGCATCATCATGATGCTCCTCATGTTCGCCGGCATGTGGTTCCTGCTCATCGCCCCTCAGCGTAAGCGCCAGAAGGAGATGGAAAAGCTCCAGAACGAGCTCGCGATCGGTGATAACGTCCTCGCCGCCGGCGGCATCTACGGCCGCGTCGTCGCGATCAAGGAGTCCCGCGTCACCCTCGAGCTCGAGGATGGTCGCCTGACGGTCCACAAGTCCGCCATCGCCGGCAAGGCCGACGACGCCTCCGCGATCGTCCAGGGTTAATCCAACCTCCCGCCCCTCACCGACATGACATCCAGGACCTGGTTCTGGAAGGTAGCGGTCTCCCTTCTCGCCCTCGCCGTCGCTTGGTACGAGTTCTGGCCGCTTTCCCCGATCCCGCTGGAGAAGTTCGCTCCGGCCCACGTCATCGACCGCCAGGATGACTTCGCCAAGCTGCACGCCGAGGCCCTCGAGCGCGTGCGCCTGTACCACGACGCGGCGGCCCCCGCCGACAAGAAGTCGATCTCCTACTTCCAGGCCTTGCGCGACATCGGGGAAGGCCGGGGCCGCGCCGCGCCGGTCGATCTCCGTCCGTTCTTCTACAAGGAATCCGAGTTCGTCCGCGAGCCCGACCAGAACAAGCGCAACGTCATCGTGCTGAAGGAGCTGCTCAAGGCTTCCCAAGGCAAGATGAAGCTGGGCCTCGACCTGCAGGGCGGCGTGTCCTTCACCCTCAAGGTCGACCCGACCGGCGCCGAAGGCGGCGCCAAGGGGGCCGGCGACAAGGGCGCGGTCTCCCATGCCGACATGGTCAACCAGGCCCTCGTGGTCATGGACAAGCGCGTCAACGAGTTCGGCGTCGCCGAGCCCGTGCTACGTCCGGTCGGCGATCTCTCCCTGGAGATCCAGCTCCCGGGCGAGGATGCCGCGAACAACCCCGACATCATCGACGCGCTGAAGAAGCCGGCGAAGCTCGAGTTCCGCCAGGTCCACCGCACCCGCCGACCCGAGCCGACCGACCGCGAGCACCTGCTCAAGGCGTTGCCCGACGATGAGATGGCGGGCAACAACTCGGCGATCTCGACCTACGAGGTCCTCACCCAGCGCAACGTCGACAGCCGCACCGGCGAGGTGAAGCTGCAGCGTTATTTCGTCAAGAAGCGCGCCGACGCCGGCGGTAGCATCATCCGTCATTCCAGCGATCGTTCCCAGGACGGCCTGACCTTCATGGTCGACATGGCTTTCACCGAGGAAGGCGGCAAGAAGTTCGGCGACCTGACCAAGAAGATCTCCGAGGGCAACACGCAGAACAGCATCGGCCAGCTCGCCATCGTGCTCGACGGCGTCCTGCAGTCCGCCCCGACCGTCCAGTCGGCCATCTACGGCGGCGGCGCCCAGATCACGGGTAATTTCAGCCGCGAGGAAGCCCGCGGGCTCGCCAACGTGCTGAACAATCCCCTGGAGTTCCCGCTCGTCACCCAGGACGTGACCTCCGTCGGTCCCAGTCTCGCGAAGGACGCCCAGTCCAAGTCGGTCGTCGCCTCCGCGGTCGCCGTCGGCCTGGTCGTCTTCTTCATGGTCGGCTTCTACGTCTGGGGCGGCTTCATCGCCGTCTTCGGGATGGTGGTCAACCTGCTCCTGATGCTCGGCGCGATGTCCTACTTCGGCGCCACCATCACGCTGCCCGGTGTCGCCGCGCTCGTGCTGACCCTCGGCATGGCCGTCGACGCGAACATCCTGATCTTCGAGCGCGTCCGCGAGGAATCCGCGCTCGGCAAGGACCGCGCCGTCTCGTTCCGCGAAGGCTACAACCGCGCGACCTGGACGATCGTCGACGCCAACCTGACCCACCTCATCGTGGCCACCATCCTGGTGTTCATGGGCACGGGCCCGATCCGCGGCTTCGGCATCACGCTCATCATCGGTATCTTCACCACGCTGTTCAGCACCCTCGTCACCTGTCGTGGCCTCCAGGAATTGGCCCAGTCCGCCGGGATCCTGACGCGGATCTTCGGCCTGCCGGTCTTCCGCTCCTCGCTGGCCATCCCGTTCCTCAAGTACGCCCGCGCGGCGTTCATCGTCTCCTGGGCCATCATCGTGCTCGGCTTGGTCGAACTCGGCTACAAGGGCAAGGACGCCTTCGGCAAGGACTTCCGCGGCGGCGAATCCACCCTCGTGGCCGTGGCGCCCGGCGCCAAGGTCGACATCGGTCAGGTCCTCAAGATCGCCGATGGCCTGGGACTCCCGGATACCACCGCGACCCTCCAGCAGCCGGTCGGCGGCGGCGAGCCGACCCTCCGCATCGAGACCGAACTCACCCAGGACAAGTCCAAGGGCGACTTCGCCAACCTCGCCAAGATCGTGGCGGGCATCAAGGGCCAGCACCCCGAGTACCTCAAGGACTCCGCCCAGCCGGTCGAGAAGCTCATGCTTTCCCGCGAGGCGATCGGCGGTTCCGTCTCCGGTGAGCTCCGCTACAACGCCGTCTGGTCCGTCGTGCTGGCGCTCCTCGGCATCGGCATCTACGTATCGTTGCGCTTCGAGACCGGCTTCGGCGTCGCCGCCATGGTGGCGACCCTGCATGACGTCCTCATGACCGTGGCGCTGTTCGTCTTCTTCGGCGGCCAGTTCAACGCGGCCCTGATCGCGGCGATCCTGCTCATCATCGGCTACTCCGTGAACGACACCATCGTCGTCTTCGACCGAATCCGCGAGGAGCTCGAGACCAACCCCTCGCGCACGCTCGCCGATGTCATCCATCTCGCCATCAACCGCACGCTGTCCCGTACGATCCTGACCTCCTCGACCGTCTTCCTGTGCGCCGTCGCCCTCTGGGCCTTCGGCGCCGGCGACGTCCGCCTCTACGGCGAGGTCTTCATCTACGGCGTGCTCACCGGCACCTTCTCCTCCATCTTCATCGCGAGCCCCGTCTTCTTCTGGTGGCACAAGGGTGAACGCAAGGGCGTGGACGCCGCGGAACTCCCGCGGACCTACTCCTGGGAGGCTGGTTCCGACAAGAACGCCTAACCGGCGTCCCTCGTCCCATGGCTGCCTGGTCACACCGGGCCGCGGACGCCGACCTTGCCCGTCGGCTCGCGGTCTCCTTAGGGGTCGCCGACCCCGTCGCCACCGTGCTCGCCCGTCTGTTCAAGGACGAGGCCGAGGCGGAACGGCACCTCCGTCCCCAGCTCGCGCACGTGTCGGATCCCTTCGCGGTCGGCGGGCTCCGCGCGGCGGCCGAGCGGCTCGTCCAGGCCGCGGCGGCCGGCGAGCGCATCGCCATCCTCGGCGACTACGACGTCGACGGTGTCTCGAGCACCGCGATGCTCGTGCATTGCCTGCGTCGGCTAGGCGCCGAGCCGGCCTACTTCGTCCCGCGCCGCATGGAGGAAGGCTACGGTCTTTCGATGGCGGCGCTCGACCGCGTCCTCGCCGAGGCGCGCCCGAACCTTTTCGTCGCCTTGGATTGCGGCACCAACTCGCTCGCCGAGGTCGCGCGCCTGCGCGACGCGGGGGTGGAGGTCATCGTCGTCGACCACCACGTCGCCAAGGAAGGCCATGCCGTCTGCACCTTGGTGAACCCGCGCGTCAACGACCCGGCGGACGCCCCGTGGCAGTCGCTCTGCACCGCCGGTCTCGTCTTCAAGCTCATCCATGGCATCCTGAAGGTGCTCCGGCTCGCCGGCGACGAACGCGGCACGCGGATCGCCGTGAAGGATTACCTCGACCTCGCCGCCCTGGGCACCATCGCGGACCTCGT
>JBEGOO010000308.1:0-8985 GCA_041182045.1 Verrucomicrobiota bacterium | reverse complement strand
GGCTGCGGTGCGGCAGCACGACGCGTTCGCGGATCTCGTCGACGATCGACCTGGCCAGCAGCTTGATCTGGTCGTCGTCGAGGGTCGCGAGGCCCGTCCAGGCGTTGGCCGCGGTGTAGGGCGACTTGTAGTTGTAGAGGGCCTTGTCGGCGCGGGCGGCGCGAGGGTAGCGGGCGTTCTGGTTGGCGGCCGGCTGGGTGTCGTTGGCCGCGCCCATCGCGTTGCGCTTGCTGCTGGCCAGCAAGGTGGCCCAGGCCTCGACCGAGGTGCTGTTCACGTTGAAGGCGCCGTCGGTCAAGGTGGCGCCGGCGATGCGGCGATGGTTGCCGACCATCGCCCGCACGGTCGCGAGGTCGCGCTTGGAGCACAGGGTGGTCCGGGGGTTGGCGAGCGTGCCCTTGCCCGCGACGAAATCATCCAAGACCGTCGCGAGGTTCCGTTTTTCCGTGACCGTCGCCCCGCGGGTGATCTCGGGCGCGGCCCCGGAGAGGAAGTAACGGTCGTAAAGCGCGGCGTTGAGCATCCACGTGTGGTCCCAGGTGGTGACCCCGTTCGTGTTGTAACCCATCGCGTTGATGGGGTTGAACAGCGAGCCGAAGCTGTTGCCGATGGCGAAGAGCGGTTCCTGGTCGCGGATCGTGAAGTTGGCGTGGGCGAACTGCGCGAGCGAGACCGGCGGCGCGAGCGGCACCTCGGTGTAGACGGCGGCGGATTGGCCGCTGAGGCCGGAGGAGACGCTCAACCCGCCGAAGGCCAGGCTGGAGCCGGCCCCGGTTGCCTCCAGCACCTCCGGCCAGGAGTTGGCGGAGCGGACGACGAGCTTGAAGCTGGAGGAGGTCTTGGCGTAGCCCGCGGGCATGGAGCCGGGGCCGATGCCCGTCGCCTCCGGCCGCGTCATCGTGGCCATCGGGTTCGAATGGGTGAAGAGCGGGAAGGGCTGCGGGTCGCGCGGCCAGCGCACGCCGTAGTCGAACACGGCGAGGATCATGGGCGGCGCGCCCGAACGGGGCAGGGCGACGCCCGCCGGGATCACCTTGCCCGCGATGCTGCCGCTGCGGTCGAGGTCGTTGGCCAGGAGCTCGGTGACCTCGCTGCAGACGTTGTAGAGCTGACCATCGTTGCCGTTGCCGGTGTCCATGATCCGGTCGCCGGGCCAGCAGGTCAGGAGATGCCGCACGTAGAAGGGGCCGGTGCTGGCCACGCCGACGGAGATCGTGTCCGTCGGCAGGCGGGAAACCGCGGCGCCGTTGACGTCCGTCCAGGGCAGCCAGAAGCCGCCGAGGAAGTCGAAGCTGTTGCTGGCGATCGCGGGGAGGCGCGTGAAAGGCACCGGTCCGTTGCTGGACGAGCTGAAGACGCGGAACTCGCCGGGCTGCAGCACGGTCCCTTCCTTGATGTAGGTGCGGAAACTCTCGCCCCAGTTCGCGGAGGCGTCGCTCACGCGGGCGAGGTCGATCATGCGGCGCGACCAGGCCCCTTTGGAGGTCGTGCTGAAGTTGACGGTCCAGTTGTCCCAAGCGCGGAAGGAAAGTCGCATCGCCGCGGTGTCGGCGGTCGTCGGTTCCTTGTTGAGGCGCAGGGCGACGTTGTAGGGGTT
The DNA here is from genome assembly GCA_041182045.1 of Verrucomicrobiota bacterium. Taxonomy (GTDB): domain Bacteria; phylum Verrucomicrobiota; class Verrucomicrobiia; order Opitutales; family UBA953; genus UBA953. Next base: position 7,388 of record JBEGOO010000308.1, on the reverse strand, counting down.
GTGCAGGACGGTGATCGGCGAAAGCGTGAGCCGCAGCTGCCCGGCTTCCTCCATCAGACCCCAGACCATCAGCTGGCGCGCGACATACGGCGTCACGGACACCTTCACCGGCCGGGGCGCTTCCTTGCCGTTGAAGATGTCCTGGACGAGGTAGTTCTCGCCCGAGTCCATCCGGTTGTACTTGTGGCTGTAGTGGGCGGTGCCGCCATAGCCGGAGGCCGCGAGGCTGATCGTGTTGGGGAAATGCGTGCGCGCGCGCAGCGAGGGGGCGGCGGGGGTCGACCAATCGAGTTCCTTGTAGAGACGGTAGTAGTTCCGCAGCGCGTCCCAGGTCGGGCCGCGCGCCTGGCCGCCCGTGACCGCGAAGGTGTAGAGCGTGGACAACTGGTGGTTCGCCCCGTCGTACGGCACGTTGACCTTGTTGTCGCCGAAGGCCGCGCGGGAGGTCGTGTCATCCGGGTGGAAGAGGTAGGTCACGCCGCTCAGCTGGCCGTTGGCGGAGTCGCGGGGCGGGGGGCCGGAGGCGAACTCGCTCGCCACCCACTGCGCATCCGTCTGCTCGAAGGCGAGGGAGAGGTCGATCTTCAGGCCGCCGAAGCGCGTGTCGCAGTTGACTCCGCGCGACCAGAAGGTCGTCTCGGTGTGGAGGTGCCGGGCGACGCTCGGCGGCGTGGTCTCGACGAGGCCGGTCCCGCCGGGCAGGATGAGCAACGGCAGCTCCTGCATCGAGGTGACGCGCGCGTCGATACCACCGAGGGGCATCGTCTCCAGACCCTTGAGCAGCTCGACACCGGAGCGGGCGGTGCCACGGAGGGCTTCCTGCTTGGTCTGGTCGGTGGCGGCTCCCGTGGGCGGCGTGAGGCGCGGGTCGGTCAGGTTCAGCCGCGCCTTCACGCCCTCGTCGCCGATCCAATAGGCGTAGGAGCCGGCCACGCCGGCGTCAGGCAACAGGATGCGCGGGAGGATCACGCGCCCGTCGGGTTTGCCCAGGCTGGTGGCCGAAGGGACCTCGGCCGGGGAGGCGCTCGCATCGCCGACCAACGTCACGAGGTTCAAGGCCGACGGGTTGTAGGCCGTCTCCCACGGGACCCAGGCGTTGGCGTCGTACGCGGCGGCGCCCGAGAGGGAGATGGATTGCACGCCCGGCAGGCGGTCATGTCGCCCGCTGACCAGCCAGGCCGGCGGTTGCGCGGGCTTGTCGGTGCGCCAGACGCCGGTCCAGAGCGGGTTCTTGATCGTCGTCCAGTCCCAGCCCGGTTGCATCGTGTTCGCGCAGATGTCCGCGCGCGCCGTGGTGCGCCGGTCCGGCCCCGCTTCCTGCTGCAGGTGGGCCAGCGCGAGCCGCAGGGAGACCATCGCCTGGAGGCGGGATTGCGTGCGCGTCGTCGCGTGCATCGCCAGTCGCGACTCGATCTTCAGGAACGAGACGAGCGTGATGACGACGAGCAGGAGCATCGCCATGATCGCGAGCGACAGGACGAGTGAGAAGCCGCGCCGCCGCCCGGGGGAAGGGAGGGGCGAAAGGGGTTTGAGCGGGCAGGCGGCCACGGGGGTGCCGTTACCTTGTGTTCTGCCATTATTAAGACAAGACGGCAGAAACTCAGGCGCCCCCACTTAAATGCGTAGCATCGCTCGTTTGGATTGATCAGGCCACATCGATCGTCGACCCATCGCCCGCAAAAAGGCTGGAATCATTGAAAAACGCGACCCCTTCGGCGAAGGCGCGCCGCCTCGCTATTTCTTGGCGTTGGGGGCCTTGATTTTGCCGTCATGAGGCGAACCGCCTACTCCGCTCGCGGTAGGATCCTCGACGGGTTGAAGCCTGACCAAGCCCGAGCCCTTTTCCCCGGGTAGGATGAACAGCAAGGTGCGTCGGTCGGTCGCGTAGAAGAAGTGGAGTTGGTAGGCAAGTCGCCGGACCTGGTCCTCCTCCGAGTAGATCGGCGCGTCATAGTAGCGACCCGCGGGGATCCCGGGGCGCAACACGGCCGCGCCTTTGGCGGCGAGGCGGAGCGCCTTCTCGCCTTCGCCCAAGATCACGGGGAAATCGCAGAGGTTCAGGAAGCGGATCGTGCCCACAGGGAAGCGTTGGTTCTCGTCCTCGATCGCCCAGATGCCGTTGCGATCCGCCTCGGGGCGGACGAGCAAGATAATATGACGCGGACCGTTGCCGGGCGGGAGGTCGAACCACGCGACCACGGGGCCCGGCGGCGTCAGGGTGGTCGGTTCGTCCGCGGTTTTCCGGGTCGGGGCTTCGTTCGTCGTCGCGTTCTTGTCCGGTCGGATCAGCTGCAGGCGCGCCGCGCCCGCATAGCGGACGCGCGGGCCGAAGAAGTCCGCGGAGAGCGTGACCGGCGTGGCTTTGCGGCCGTCCCAGAGGGCGAGGTCATCGAGGTCTCCGGCGAGGGAGATCAATTGGAGCGTCGCCTCCACGGCGGGGCGCCGTTCTTCCGCCGCGCCCGGGAGCCACAGCAGCAAGCCGAGGAGCAAGGTTAGCTTAGCTTTCATTGGGTTTGAGCCAGCGGAAGGAGATGATCTTGAACTTGCGGCCGAAGAGTTTGTTGGGGGTGCGGAGGTCCGCGTAGGCCGTCTCGGCCGGGTCAAGGTCATGGACGAACCCCGGCTGACGTTGCACCACGGCCTCGATGAGGCAGGCGGCGGGGTTTCCGTCCTCGCCGAACGTCTCGCCGTAGGCGCGGATGGTGAAGGTGTCGGAGCGGGTCGCGAGCGAGGCCCCGAGCGATTGCAGCAGGTCGACCTGCAGGAGGTTGCCCGGCGTCCCCATCGCGACGTGCGTGCGGTTGGCGCCGCCTTGCTCCATCGCCTCGATGTTCTGGGGAAAAGGGTAGGTCAGGCCCGTCGGCGGCTGCAGGTTCGCCGCGCCGAACATCCCGAGCGTGTAGCGGTTCGTCAGACGGTCGGTCAACGCCGCGCCGGGCGGACCGCCGGCCGGCGGGTTGTCGGCCCGGAAGATCGCCGACTGGAGCGCCCCGCAACGGGTGGCCCAGGCGTTCGCGGCGCCGGGTGTCAGGAAACGGTTGATGAATTCCGCGAGCCCGAGGTAGGGCGTCGTCGCTTTCGTCAGTCCGCGGAACAGCCGCGTCGTCGGGGCGGCGGCGAGGTCGCGCTCCGTGCGGGTGGTCAGCTGGAACCGGGCCTTGTTCTCGCTCACGATGGCCGCGGCGAGGAGGCGCAGCTGCGTGTCGGTGAGGTTGGCGAAGCCGGTCCAGTTGGATTTGGTCGCCTCGTTGTAGGCGCCGGTCGCGACCGGTTCGGCGCCCGTCGGCACCGCGCGGGGAAAGCGCGCGTTGGCCTGGCTGCCGGGAGCGCTCGCCGCGAGCTTCGCGACGGCGACTTTCTTCGCGCCGCCGAGGAAGACCGTCCAGGCCTCCACGGAGGTCGAGTTCACGTTGAACGCGCCCTCGTTCAGCAGCGCCGAGGCCGATCGCCGGTAGTCGCCGAGGGCGCTGCGCGCGCCGGCGGCGTCGTCCGCCAGACGCATGCGGGGGTTCTCGAGCTTGCCCGCGCCGTGGACGAAGTCGTCCAGGACCTCGGTCAGCGGCTTGGTTTCGGCGGAGGGGTTGGTCGGGCCGGCGCTGTCGGGATTGGCCGGCGACGGCGCCGCCGGAGCGGCGGCGACGGTCATCTTCGGGCCGGCCCCGGAGAGGAAGTAGCTGTCCCAGAGCGCCGCGTTGAGCAGGTAGGGCGCGTCGTACTCGGTCCAGTTGTTCGCGGTCGCGTAGGTCTTGGTCGGGTCGACCTGCGGGTGCGCGAAGCTGTTGCCCACGCCGTAGAGCGGTTGTTGGTCGCGCACGTTGAAGTTGGCGTGGGCGAACTGCCCAAGCGAGGTCGGCGGCACCAAGGGCACCTCGGTGTGGGTCGAGATCAGGTTGCCGTCGACCTCGTTGCTCAGGCCGCCGTAGGTCCGGGGTTGGGTTCCGCCGCTCGCTTGCAGCAGGCTCAGCCAGGCGTTCATGCCGCCGGTCGGCCGGGTCACGCGCATGCGGTAGCTCGGCGAGGCGCCGCCGAAGCCGGCGCCGGCGGTCGGGCCGGTCCGGCCGGCCCCGTCGGCGTGGGCGACCGCCGCCATCGGGTTGGAATGCGTGAAGAGCGGGAAAGCCCCGGCGGCGGTCGGGGCCGTGCCGCTGGTGGCGACCAGGTTCTCGCGGGCCGTCTTGGCCGAGAGTTCGATCGCCGCGATGATGATGCCAGGTTGGTAGACGCCCGGGGATGGCTCCTTCTCCGGGGTCTGGGTGACGATGTCGCCGATGTTGAGGGCGCCGGGGAGGCCGACCTTGGCGTCGATGCCGCGGTACGCGATCTCGGCGTGCTCGCTCGTCTTGTTGTAGAGGTCGAAGGCGGGAAAGGCGTTGGCCCCGCCGCCCGCCGTGCTGTCCGTGGGGAAGGGCAGCCGGTCCCCGGGCCAGCAGGTCAAGGCGTAGCGCACGTTGAACTTGCCGCTGGGGATCACCTCGAAGGTGAAGGTGTCGGAGGGCGGGTAGCCCAACGAGCGCGGGTAGTAGAGCGGGTTGAAATAGTACCAGTTGAAGCCGGGCCAGAGGTCGCTCCACAGCACGTCGTCGTCGGAGAAGCCGCCTTGGTAGTTGAAGCTATTGTCCAGTTTCACGACGCGCGACCAGCGCGCGCGCGCCCCCGAGGCGGGGGTGAAGACCTTGTGCTCGCCCGGTTGCAGGGTGAACCGGTCCACGTAGACGCGGAAAAGGTCGCTGTCGTTCAGGGCGTTCGCGTCGGCGAAGCGGTAGTAGTCGCCCAGGTTTTTCGTGTAGGTGATCGTCTTGGGGGTGGACTGGATCTCGTCGAACGGGTTGCGCAGCGGGTAGACGTAGGTCTTGCGGACGACCCGGAAGAGCCACTTGTCCCACTCGCTGAACGTCAGCGAGAGCGCCGAGCTCCCGTCGGTCGGCTGGCCGGTGAGGGCGACGTTGTAGGGGTTGTGCAGGACGAAGGCCGGAGTGATGTCCAGATAGACCGTCGTCCCGGTGGCGGAGGTCTCCTTGATCAGGTTGAAGACCAGGAAGACGCGCTCGAGGTAGGGCGCGACCGCGCAGTTGAACGGTCGTGGGATCGGCGCCGCGGCCTGCGACCAGCCCGGCTCCGAGATCGCGCCGATGTCGGTCACGTTCGGGTTCAGGCCGACGCGGTCGCCGGCGTAGATCGTCGAGTAGAGGTAGTTGCGCTGCTTGATCGTCGCGGAGTTGCCGTTGTCCGGTTCGGGATGGAGGTTGCCCGCGTTGGGGAAGTAGGTGCGCGCGGAGAGGGTCGGCACCCCGTCGACCCAGCCGACCTGCTTGTAGAGACGATGGTAGTCGCGCAGCGCCCACCAGGTCGGTCCGCGCAGGTTGCCTTGCGGCGTGGAACGGTTGAAGACCGGCGTCACCTGGAGCGTCCGTCCGTTGATCGGCGCGGACATCTTCAGGTTCGCCAGCCCGTTCTCCGTCGCGGTCGCCGGCGCGGAGGTCCCCCCGCCGAACTCGGTCTTCGTGAACTCGGCGTCGGACAGCTCGAACGCGAGCGAAAGATCCCGTCGCAATCCGCCGTTGAGCGAATCGGCCAAAACGCCCGCGGAGACGCCGGTCACGTCGTGGAACAGCCGTCGGGCCAGCGCGGGGTCGGCGTTGAAGCCCCCCAGCAGGCCGAGGTCTCGCGGCCCGCCGAGGAGCCGGGCCTGGGTGTCGTCCGTGAGGCTTTCGGCGCCCTTCAGCAGCGTGACCGCCGGCGCGCTGGCGCTGCGCAACGCGCCGCGGGCGCCGTTGTCGGTGGCCGGCAAGGCGAGCCGGGGGTCGTCGAGGTTGATGCGCGCCTTCACGCCTTCGTCGCCGATCCAGTAGGCGAAACTCCCGAGCCGCCGGGCCGCGCCGTTGGCGTCGGTCTCCATCAGGTTGATCTTCGGCACGACCACGAGCCCGCTGGGTTTGTCGCCGATTGGATCCGTGGCGCCGTTCGTCTCGGCCGGATTCGCGGAGGACGCGCCGACGAGGCTGACGAAACCGAGGTCGTTCGCCCGGGTCGTGTAGTCGGTTTCCCATGGCAACCAATACGTCGATGGGTAGGCCGCGCCCGGCGCCAAGGCGTCGATGCCGGCGAGCGAGGCGGACTGCGTCCACGGGTTGTCGGGGTCGTTGCCCGAGACCAGCCAGCTGGGGGCCTGGTTCGGCTTGTCGGTGCGCCAGACGCCGGTCCACATCGGGTTCCGGAGGGTGGTGACCGTCGCGGTCGGCTGCGTAAGGTCGGCCCGCGCCGTCGCGCGGCGATCCGGCCCGGCTTCCTGTTGGAGGTGGCCCACGGCGAGCCGGACCGAGACCAGCCCGTTGAGGCGCGCGCGGAGGGCCAGCTGCTGATGCATCGCCAGATGGCTCTCCACGGACAGGAAACCGGCGATCACGATGATCGTCATCACCATCATGCCCATGATCATCAAGGCGAGGATCAGCCCGAAGCCGGAGCGGCGCCCTTCGGCGCAGGGGGCTGGGACTTGTGCGGACACGGTGGGCATCTTGGCGGCGGGGGGATTTCTCGGCAATGACCTAACGCCGCAAGTTAGGACAGGTTCCGTCATATAATGTTCATATCGGCTTGGTTTATCCGTGCGATTTCCGCCGTGGCATGGCAAGGTGGCCGGGTGGACGGCCCGACCTTCGATTGGAAATCCTGGCTGCGCCTCGGCTGCACGTCCTTCGGCGGTCCGGGGCCGCAGATCGCGGAGCTGGAGCGTCGCCACGTGGAGCCCGCCGGCGTGTTGAGTCGCGAACAGTTCCTACGGGCGCTGGGGCTGTGCCTGTTCCTGCCCGGTCCGGAGGCCCAGCAATTGGTGGCGTGGATCGCCTGGCGCGCCGCGGGCTGGCGGCGGGCGGTGCTCGCGACAATCCTCTTCATCCTGCCGGGCCTCCTCGCCTGCGGTTTGTTCGCCTGGGCATATGTCGCCTGGGGTGGCCTGCCGCTCGTCGACGGGGCGCTGCGCGGCGCCCGCGCGGCGATCGTCGGCATCGTCCTCGTCACGGGCGCCCGGTTGGTGCTCGCCGCGACCACGGACACCCCTCGACGTTGGGCCGCCGGACTGGCCTTGGTCGGCTTGCTTGTCGGCGTGCCTTTCCTGGTCATCGCGCTGGCGGCGGGACTTTATGGATGGTTTGTCCGGCCGCCGGAGGAGGCGCCGTTACCGCCGCTTTCCGATCGCCTGAAGGTCGCGTGCCGTTTATCCGCCGCCCGCCTGCTGCCGGTGGTAGGCGCGTTCCTCCTGCTCTGGGCTCTCCTGGGGCACGCCCATGGCCTCGTCCGGCTGGCCGAGGTCTCCTTGCTCGCGGTCTTGCTGTCGTTCGGCGGCGCCTATGCCGCCCTCGGCTATTGGCGTCTGCGCGCGGATGCGCACG
>JBEGOO010000307.1:0-2670 GCA_041182045.1 Verrucomicrobiota bacterium | reverse complement strand
GGTATTTCTCGAGATGCGCGAGCAAGGAGGCCTGGACGGGGCGGGCCTTGGCGACGACCTTCCCGAGCCACGGGAGGTTGGCGCGCAGGAAGGCCAGGGCGCTCTCCCGCGAAGCCTGCGGCGGATAGGACAGCACCACCTTCGGTCCGGGGCGGACCGCGAGCCGGATGCGCAGGGAACGCGCGGAGACGCAGGGCCAGACCTCGACGGAGCGCCCCGCGAGCTGGACCACGATCGATGCCGCGTCCGCTTCCATGCTAGCCCCGGGCGGCGTTGGCCTCGGCGACCCGCACGACCTCGGCGGTATGGCGACGCAGCGCGGAGTCCGGATCGATCCCGGCATCGCGGCACGCGGCGACCAGCTCGAACAAGCGGCGCCCGGCGGCGGCCTCGTCGAGCCCCTGCCCGGCCTGCGCGACCTGGGCGACGTCGACCGTCGTGCCGACGTCCAGGTGCTTCTTGCGGACCTGCTTCCAGACCTCGCGGGCCTCAAGGATGGAGTTCAAGGCCGGCGGGAGCGCCTTGAAGACCGTGGGCTTGGCGGCGCCTTTCTCCTTCAACTTGATCTGCTCCCACTGCTTCACCACGGCCTCGGCGTCGCCGAGCTTCGCCCCCGTCCCGAAGACGTGCGGGTGACGGCGGACCATCTTGTCGTTCACCTCGCGGGCGACGGCGTCGAAATCGAAATGCCCAGCCTCGGCGGCCATCTGCGCGTGCAACACGACATGGAACAGGAGGTCGCCCAGCTCCTCGCGGAGGTTCGGGATGTCGTCGCGATCGATCGCCTGCAGCAGTTCGCAGACCTCCTCCACCAGGCAGTCGCAGATGGACCGGTGGGTCTGCTCGCGATCCCAAGGGCAGCCATCGGGGGCGCGCAGCCGGGCGGTGGTGGCGAGGAGCAGGTCGAGTCCGGACATGCGGCCAATGGAGCCGAGGCCGGGGCGGGAGTCAAAACGATTGCCAGACGGCCGCGGAGCGCTTCCGTGGGAGGCGTGGACAAGCTGACGGAAATCATGGACGCCAAGCGCCGGGAAATCGCCCCGATCGCCCGCCCCGTCACGGACGCGGAGCTGGCCGCCTTCGCCACCCGCGCCTTGCCACCCGGTTTCCGCCGCTCGCTCGACGTGCCGGGTCGCCTCACGGTGATCGCCGAGGTCAAGCGCGCCTCGCCGAGCGTCGGCCAGATCAAGGCCGAGGTCGATGCCGTGGCCCAGGCCCGGCTCTACGCCGAAGCCGGCGCGGACTGCCTATCCGTCCTGACCGAGACCACGTACTTCCAGGGCCGCCTCGCCGACCTGGTCGACGTGACGGACGACCAGGCGAAGCGCCCCGCCCCCCTGCCCTGCATCCGCAAGGACTTCATGGTGCACCCGTACCAGGTGCTCGAGGCGGCGCAGGCCGGCGCCCGTTGCATCCTCATCATCGTCCGCGGCCTGACCGACGACGAGATCCGCCCGCTCCACCGCGCCGCCAAGCTCGCCGGCCTCGACACCCTCTTCGAGGTCCACGACGAGGCCGAGCTCGAGCGCGCGCTCCGGCACGACCCCGACCTGGTCGGCGTCAACAACCGCAACCTGTCCACCTTTCAGATCGACCTCACCTTCGCCGAACGCGTGATCCCGCAGATGCCGAAGCACGTCCTCAAGGTCGCCGAAAGCGGTATCAAGACGGCCGAGGACGCCGCCCGCATGCGCGCCGCCGGCGCCCACGCCTTGCTCGTCGGCGAGGCGCTGATGCGCGCCGCGCAACCGGCGGAACTGCTGCAGGCTTTCCGCCGGGCATGAGCGACGGCCCCCTCAGCCAGTCCGAGACGCGCGACCTGCTCGCCCGGCTCGCCCACATGCCGAAGAAGTGGCTCGGCCAGAACTTCCTGGTCGACGGGAACATCGTCCGCAAGTCCCTCGAACTCGGCGAGGTGAAGGCCGGGGACACCGTCGTCGAGGTCGGTCCAGGCCTCGGCACCTTGACCCGCACGTTGCTGGGCGCCGGCGTCCAGCTCCACGCGGTCGAGGCGGACCGCACGATGGTCTACCACCTCGAGACCACGCTGAAGCCACGCTACCCCGCGACCTTCCACCTCCACGAGGGCGACGCCGTCGACTTCCCCCGCGCCGGCCTGAAGGACGCGACCGACGGCTCGTTCAAGGTCATCGCCAACCTGCCCTACGCCATCTCGACGCCCTGGATGGACGCGATCTGCGCCGGGCCGCACCCTGCGTTGATGGTGCTGATGCTCCAACGCGAGGCCGCGGACCGCCTGACCGCCGAGGTCGGCACCGGGCATTGGTCGGCCGTCACCGCCCAGGTCCAGCTCGCGTTCGAACGGGTGAAGATGCACCCGGTGCCCGCGCAATCCTTCAACCCGCCGCCGAAGGTCGACTCCTGCCTGCTCGTGCTGCGCCGCCGACCCGACGCCCGCCGGCTCAGCCCGCGCGCCCGCGAGGTGGCCCGCATGCTCTTCACCCAACGCCGCAAGCAGGTCGGGTCCGCGGCCCGGAAACTCTTCCCGGGACAGGCGGACGTCACCCGCTGGCTCGAAGGCCTACCGGCCTACGGTGTGACGGCGCTGGCCCGGCCCGAGACGATCCCGGCCGAGGCTTGGCTGACGCTTTGACCCGCCTGGGGTTGCTTTCCTTGGATTCCCTGCTCCTTATCCCCCCATGTCCGTCA
>JBEGOO010000306.1:0-4255 GCA_041182045.1 Verrucomicrobiota bacterium | reverse complement strand
GTCGAGATCACGCCGAACTTCATCCGCATGCGCAAGCGCTGGCTGACGGAGAACGAGCGCAAGCGCAACTCGTGAGCCGCGGGCTCAGCCCGGCCGGACCAACGTGAACCGATGGCCGCCTTCCGCGAGGAGGGCGGCCTTCATCGTCCAATGGCCCCGCGGCAGGCGGCCCGCCACGCGTTCCGGCCATTCCACCAGCACGTTCCACGGCGAGCGCGCCAGGTCCCAGACCAGCAGGTCGTCGAAGCCCTCCGGGCGCGTCAGGCGGTAGGCGTCGACATGGAGGACCTGGCGGTCGCCCTGGTGCACGTTGAGCAGCGCGAACGACGGGCTGGTGATGTCGCCCGTGACGCCGAGCCCGCGGATCAGGCCGCGCGCGAAGGTCGTCTTGCCCGCCCCGAGGTCGCCCTCGAGCGCCAGCACGGTGTCGGGCGGCAGCAGGCGGGCGAACGCCTCGGCGGCCCGTTCCGTCTCCTCGCCGGAGGACGTGACGAGCCCGGCGGTCCAGGTGGCGAGGTCGGCGGGCGAACCCATGCCGCAGTCTTTGCGCCGGCGCCCCGCGGGGGCAACCCGCAAACAAAAGACCCGGCCGCGCGGCCGGGTCTGGGTCTGGGGGCTCGTGGGCCGCTTACGAGACGATGCCGAGGGGCTTGATGCCCTTCCAGCCGCCGCGGGTGAAGTCGGGGCACTGGATCGGCATCGAGCCGTCCTTCACGGAGCGGACGGAGATCTCGAGGATCGAGGACCAGTCGGCCGCGTCGTAGACGGTCATGTCCGGGGTGATGCCCTGGCGCACGCAGTCGAGCATCCGGTAGTTCATGACGTGGTCCATGCCGCCGTGGCCGCCGACCTTCTTGGCGGATTCGCCCACCTTCTTGATGAGCGGGTGCTGGTTGGCCTTCATGAAGGCGTCGAGCTTCTCCTTCTCGAGCCAGCTGTGGGCGTTGAGCTTCATCCCCTTGACGGACGGGTGGTCGTTGGCGCCGTCGACCGCGAGGCGTCCGGGGTAGCCGAAGAACGTGGCCTTGGTGCCGCAGAGCGCGTTGATGCGGGAGTAGGGGCGGGGGCTCACCACGTCATGCTGGATCATGATGGTGCGGCCCAGCTGCGTCTTGATGATCGAGGTGTTCATGTCGCCGCAAACGTACTTCTCGTCCTTGTGCTTGCCGCCGTTCGGGTTCTTGCGGTCGCGGTATTCGGTGAGGTTGCGTTCCGGGGAGGAGACGGAGACCACGAACTTGAAGGCGTCGCCGCGGCCGACGCCGAGGTACTGCGCCACCGGGCCGAGGCCGTGGGTGGGGTAGAGGTTGCCGTCCATGAACGTGTGGTAGTTGCGGCGCCAGCCGCCCTCGCTGCCGAGGCTCCAGAGCACGTCCTGCGAGAGGTTGTGGATGTAGGCGCACTCGGCGTGCTTGAGGTCGCCGAAGAGGCCCTGGCGGGCCATGTGCAGGACGAAGAGCTCCTCCTCGCCGTAGCAGCAGTTCTCGATGATCGCGCAGTGGCGCTGGGTCTTCTCGGAGGTGTCGACCAGCTTCCAGCATTCGTCGACGGAGACCGCGGCGGACACCTCGATGAACGCGTGCTTGCCGCATTCCATGGCCTTGACGGCCATCGGCACGTGCCATTCCCACGGGGTCGCGATGTACACGACGTCGATGTCGTCGCGGGCCACCATCTTCTCCCAGGCGTCCTCGGTGTCGGTGTAGACGACCGGCTCCTTGCCGGTCTTGGCCTTCACGTGGTCGAAGGCGCGCTTGGCGCGTTCCGGCTTGAGGTCGCACACCGCCACGACCTCGGCGAAGTCGATGTTCACGGCGGAGTTGACGTGCGTCATGCCGCGGGACAGGCCGATGAAGGCGCAGCGGACTTTCTGGAGGGGCTTCGTCTGCAGGTCCCACACGGGCTTGTTGCCGGCGGGCCGCGGGCGGGTCACCGAGATCTCATCGTGGCCCTGCAGCTGCAGCGCCTTGGGGTCCGGGGCCGCGCCGGCCGAAGGCAGCGCGTTGAGGCCGAGGCCGACGCCGGCGAGGGCGCCGAACTTGAGGAAATCACGACGGGAGTTCTTTTCAGGGAGGCTCATGGGGGTGGGTTCCAAGACAGCCCAAGACGCCTTGGGTTGCAATGCTTTGCCTAGGGTCTTTCCGCCGACCGAATCAGTTTACGAAACCTTGGGCCCATTTAATCCCGAAGACCGCCAGATTACGCACGATATGACCCATAAAGCAGGGCAGCAGCGAGCGCGTGGGGTTCAGCGGGTTGTAGCGGGCGAGGTAGAGCCAGACGCCGGTCAGGAACTCGAAGACCAGCGTGATCACCTGCTTCTCGTCGCGCGGGTTGAAGTCGAGGAAGTCGATGTGGATCGCCGCGAAGACCGCGGACCCGCCGAGCACCAGCAGCAGCAACTTGCGTCCCGTGAAATGGCTCGGCGCCGCGAAGCCGCGGAAGACCGCCTCCTCCGTGACCGCCGCGCCGACGAGGCCGAACAGCGCGACGAGCGGCAGCTGCGATTGGCTTTCCGTGACGTCGAAGCGCATCTCCACGCCGGCCTCGGCCACCGTGATGAGGATCGCGCCGGTGGCCGCCACGAAATACGCGGCCGCGGGCGCCAGGGTCGTCCCCGGCCAGAAGCCTTCGGGGGCGCCGGTGCGGCGGCGGAGGCGGAACTCGCCGTACCACGCGGCGAGCACGCAGAGGCCGAGCGCGAAGGCGAGGAGGGCTTCGGTCGATTTGTCCATGGTTCAGCGGACGCCGAGCACCCAGGCGCGGTAGCCGGGCGACGCGTGGTCGGCCTGCACCGCCAGCCATTGCGGCACGGCGTAGGGATGCCGCGCGTGCACCCAGGTCTCCAGGGCGGCGCCCTTGGTCGCGGCGTATTTGAAGGTCAGCCGGAACTCGTCCTCGGCCTGGACGCGGCCTTCCCAGGTGTAATGCGAGCGGACCGGCCCCTCGACCTGGGCGCAGGCCGCGAGGCCCGCCGCGACCGCGTCGGCCGCGAGGCGGTCGGCCTCCTCGCGCGAGGGCAGGGTGGTCCAGGCGATGCCGAGCGGCTCAGTCATGGCCCGGGTCCTCGCCCTGCAGGTATTTCTCGGTGATGATGCCGATCAGCAGGTCGCGCGCTTCCTGCACGGAATCGACGTGGATGTAGAGGTCGCGGTCCTCCGGCGAGACCATGCCCCACTCATGGAACGTCTCGAAGTTCACGGCGTTCTTCCAGAAGGCCGAGCCGAAGAGCAGCACCGGGAAGTGTTTCTTCGTCTTCCCCGTCTGGATCAGCGTGAGCATCTCGAAGAGCTCGTCGAACGTGCCGAAACCGCCGGGGAAGGCCACGAGCGCCTTGGCCAGGTAGAGGAACCAGTACTTGCGCACGAAGAAGTAATGGAACTCGAGGTCGAGCTCGGGCGTGATGTAAGGGTTGTGCTCCTGCTCGAAGGGCAGGGCGATGCCGAGGCCGACGGAGCGACCGCCGGCCTGGTGCGCGCCTTCGTTGGCCGCCTCCATGATGCCGGGGCCGCCGCCGGAGCAGACGAGGAAGCGTTGCCACTCGGGCAGCGTCATCGACCACTTGGTCATCTCGTAGGCGAGCTCGCGGCAGGCCGCGTAGTAGGCCGACGAGCGGAGGTTGATCTCCGCGAGACGCAGCTTGAGCGCGCATTCCGCGCCGGTGCATTCCCCGGTGCGGGCGAGCTCCTTCGCGGCGGCCAGTTCCCGGTGCGCGCGCTCGGGGGTCATCGTCCGCGCGGAGCCGAACATGACGACGGTGTTGCGGACGCCGTATTTCTTGAACCGCAGGTGGGGCTCCATCAGCTCGGCCATGACCCGGATGGTCCGGGCCTGGGGGCTGAGCATGAAATCCGGGTTCAGGTAGGCCCGAGGCGGGACGGGCCGTCGCTTACCGGGTTCGGGGGACATGGGGGCATCATCCCCGCCTTGGGCCGTCTGCCAAGCCGGGAAGCGTGAGGCTTGACACCCCCCGCGGGGGGCTCTTGGCTGTCCCCTTCAACCGCCATGCAACCCACCTACCGCCCTTCCAAGATCGCCCGCGCCCGCAAGTGCGGTTTCCGCGCCCGCTCCAAGACCGCCGGTGGCCGCAAGGTTCTCGCCAACCGTCGCAGCATCGGTCGCAAGCGCCTCGGCGCCTCGTAAGCCTGATGCGTCTCCCGCGGGAGCGTCGGATTCGTGCCTCGGCCGATTTCGTCCGCATCCGCAACACCGGCTCGCGGCTCGACTGCGGGCCTTTTCTTTTGAATTTCAAGCG
>JBEGOO010000305.1:0-8066 GCA_041182045.1 Verrucomicrobiota bacterium | reverse complement strand
GTTCAAGGCGGCCTGCGTCATCTCGGCCAGGCTCGGCACCTTCGCCCGGAGGGCCGGATCGCGGAGCCGGTCGAACTCGTACGGGATATACTTCGGGCTGAACAAGCCGAGCAAAGGACCGCCGCCGCGCCGGGCCAGCAGTTCCGCCCGGTCCGTCGCCACCGCGTAACCGACCCGGCGGTAGGCCGCCAGCAGGCTCGGGCTGAAATAATCCGCGCCGCCGCCGAGGAGCACGTCGACCCCGCGCTCGAGGTATTGCGCGGCGATCTCCGACTGGCTCTTGCGCGAGGCGACCGTGACGGCGAAGCCGGCCGGGGTCGCGTGCGTCGCGGTCGCGGTGGTGACCAGACCGACGCGCTTGCGGGCGGCCTTCATCTTCTGCGCGAGCGTGACAGGCTTGCGTCCGTCGGGGGTGATGTTGAGCGCGCCGTTGACGATGCGCTCGCCGATCCCCCAGCAGGAGGCGGCCGCCGCGGAATCGGTGACCAAACCGGTGGCGGAATGGGTCTCGCAAAGCGAGCGCACCACGGGGCGCTCGCGGTAGAGGCGCATCCAGCGCGAGGACACGGAGCGCGTCTGCCGCGACCAGGCGTCGGCCAGCGAGAGCGCGGCGATGTTCATGCCGTCGGCGACCAGGAAGATCGTGTTCTTGGCCTGGGCGGCGCCGAGGTTCGCGGCGGCCTCGCGCGGGAGCGCCCCGAGGGCCGGGGTCGCAGCGGCGCCGAGGGCGAGGCCGCCGAGGCCGGCATACTTGAGGAAATCCCGACGGGAGGTCTCACGAGGCGAGGACATGCCACCTGCCTACCCTTGCACCCCCCGGCGGGGCAACGGGAAACCTCATATTATCCTTATGACGAGCGGTCGGGACGACGAAAGGCCCGGCCCGCGGCCCCGGTCAGGCCGGCGGGGGCGTCGGGGCGGCCGGGGCGGTCGGGACGTGGGCCTTGAGCCGACGCTCCGCGACCTCGGCCGTCACCAGGCCGATGAACTCGGCCAAGGTGCGGTTGCCCTCGAAGGACTTGTCGGCGCGGGAGCGGACGTTCACGACGCCGGCTTCCTTCTCCTTGGCGCCCACGACGAGCATGTGCGGGACCTTGGAGATCTCGGCCAGGCGGATCTTGGCGCCGAGCTTGTTGGCGGAGGTGTCGACCGTGCAGCGGAGCTTGGCGGCCTTGAGCTGCTCGGCCATGGCCTCGCAGTCGGCGTTCAGGTCGTCGTTGAGCGGGATCAGGCGGACCTGCTCGGGCGAAAGCCAGGTCGGGAAGTCCCCGGCGAAGTGCTCGATCAGGATGCCGACGAAACGTTCCATCGAGCCGAACGGCGCGCGGTGGATCATCACCGGGCGGTGCGGCTTGTTGTCGGCGCCCGTGTAGGAAAGGTCGAAGCGGATCGGGAGGTTGAAGTCGACCTGCACGGTGCCCAGCTGCCACTCGCGGCCGATGACGTCGCGGACGACGAAGTCGATCTTCGGGCCGTAGAAGGCGGCCTCGCCGGCCTCCTCGGTGAAGGCCACGCCGAGCGTCGCGGCGGCGGCGCGGCAGGCGGCCTCGGCCTTGTCCCAGTTGGCGGCGTCGCCGGTGTACTTGTTCGAGTCGGGATTGCGCAGGCCGACGCGCACGCGATAGTCGTTCAGGCCGAGCGTCTTGAGCACGACCTTCACGAGCTCGAGGCAGCCCAGGACCTCCTGGCCGACCTGGTCCTCGGTGCAGAAGAGGTGGCCGTCGTCCTGCGTGAAGCCGCGGACGCGGGTCATGCCGTTGAGCTCGCCGGACTGCTCCCAGCGGTAGACCGTGCCGAACTCGGCGAGGCGGACCGGCAGGTCGCGGTAGGAGTGGGGCTGCGAGTCGAAGATGCGGATGTGGTGCGGGCAGTTCATCGGCTTGAGCAGGAAGCCCTGCACCGTGCCGTCCTCGAGCCGGTTGGTCAGCTCGCCGCAACCGCAGCCTTCCTTGGCCAGGAGCTCCATGGCCTCGCGCTCGACGAGCGGGGGGAACTGGGCGTCCTTGTAGTACGGGAAGTGGCCGGAGGTGCGGTAGAGGTCGAGGTTGCCGATGTGCGGCGTGAACACCTGCTTGTAGCCGGTGCGGAACAGCTGCTCGGAGATGAAGTTCTGCAGTTCCTGGCGGACGACGGCGCCGTTCGGGGTCCAGAGGATGAGGCCCTGGCCGACCTTCTCGTCGATATGGAAGAGCTTGAGCTCCTTGCCGAGCTTGCGGTGGTCGCGCTTCTTGGCCTCCTCCTGGCGCTGCAGGTGCTGCTCGAGCTCGTCCTTCGTCGGGAAGGCGGTGCCGTAGATGCGCTGGAGCTGCTTGTTCTTCTCGTCGCCGCGGTGGTAGGTCCCGGCGATGCTGAGGAGCTTGATCGCCTTGACCTGGGAGCTGTAGCGGACGTGGGTGCCGGCGCAGAGGTCGACGAACTCGCCGTTCTTGTAGAAGGAGATCGTCTCGCCTTCGGGGACGTCGGCGAGGCGGCCGAGCTTGAAGGCGACCTGGCCGCGCTCGCGGAGGAGCTGCTCGGCCTCGGCGCGGGTGCACTCGAAACGCTCGAACTTCTGGTTCTCCTTGGCGATGCGGCGCATCTCCTCCTCGATCTTCACGAGGTCGTCGGCCGTGAAGTTGTGCGCGAGGTCGAAGTCGTAGTAGAAGCCGGCGTCGGTGGGCGGCCCGATGTCCAGCTGGGCCTCCGGGAACAGACGGAGGACGGCGGCGCCCAGCATGTGGGCGGCGGAGTGACGGAGCTCCTCGAGGGGAGTCATCTGCGGGCGGGAGGACATGATGGAAAAGCGTCCTTTACCGCTAGGGACTCCCGGGGCGGAGGGCAAGGACGGAGGCGAGCCCCCGCCCCACCCCCTCCGGCCCGCTATTCCTTCGCGATCTCGAAGCGCATCGTGACCACCACGCGGATGGTCTTGTCGATGGCGTAGAGGTCGACGCTGTTGCTGTCGGACTCGCCGACGCGGTCCTTGGCGCTGATCTGGATGACCCCCTGGGAGGCCTCGAGCAGGGCGCCGACCTTGGAGCCGGAGCCGTTGACCAAGGTGGCGGCCCGGCGCTGGGCGTCCTGCGCGGCGGCCTCGAGCAGCTCCTTCTTGGTCTCGTTCAGCTTCACGAGCCGGAAGACCGGCGTGCCGCGGGAAAGCTCGACCTTGTCGTCCAGGAACATCTCCTGCCGCGAGAAGGCCAGGATCCGGTCGACGTTGGTCGACTCCAGCGTGAAGGACTGGCTGATGCCGAACTCGGGCACCTTGCCGCGGGCGAAACGGTTGAAGTCGACCGGCGCGCGCTGGATCGGCGCCCGCGCGCCGTCCCCCTGGTTGGCGTACTCGACGAAGATCGCGGGTTCGTAGCGCGTGCTGTCGGTGGCGGCGAAGACGACCTCGCCCGGCGTGAAGCCGGCCTGCCGCAGCGCGGACTGCAGCACGGCGCGCTGCGCGGCGAGGGCGGCGCGACCGGCGGCGAAATCCTCGCCGCGCCAGGAGATCGTCCCCGTCAGGCTACCCTGCCCCGAACGCACGTCGAGCGTCGCGACGCCCTTGACGGTGATCTCGGGCCGGTTCTGGCGGAACTGGCCGATCGACTTGCCAACCTTGTCCGAGGCGACGACGAACGCGAGGGCGAGCGCGACGCCGAAGAGCAGGAAGGCGAGCGAGGGGAAGAAGGTGGGGCTGACCGGACGGGAGGGTTTCTCGGAGGACATGAGGACCCAGCCTGCCCGGCGGCCGGGCGTTTTCAACGGACAGTTATGAACATTCCAGTACGAACTAGGCCGGCTTCAGGTCGTACCCGTCCTTGCGGTCGAGCATGGCCCAACCCAGGGCGGCCAACTCTTTCCGCAGCTGGTCGGCGGTCGCGAAATCCTTGGCCTGCTTGGCGGCCCAGCGGCGGGCGCCAAGGTCGGCCACGGCCGGGGGGATGGCCACGGCGGCCTTGGCCACGAAGAGGGTCAGGCCGAGGGCATGGAGGATCTTGGCCAGCCCGACGACATCCTGACGGGCCTGGGCGGGGGTGACTTCGCCCTGGTCGCCGACCACGGTGAAGACCTGCCCCAGGCAACCCGGGATGTTGAGGTCCTCCTGCAACACGGCCCACGCCGAGGCGAAGCGCCCCCAGGCGGTCTGGGTCTCCTGGACGGCCGGGGCCGCGAACTCGGCCCGGGTGAAGCCGGCGACCTCGAGGAGGCGGTCGGTCCAGCGCTCGAGCCTGCCGAGGGCGGAACGGGCGTTCTCGACGCCGTGGAGGGTGAAGTTGAGCGAGGTCCGGTAGTGGCCGCTGATGAGGGCGTAGCGGACCTCCATGGGCGTGAAGCCCTTGGCGACCAGGTCGTCGAGGGTGTAGAGGTTGCCCTTGCTCTTGGACATCTTGTCGCCGTCGACGAGCAGGTGCGCGCTGTGGAACCAGTGGGCGGCGAAGCCCTTCACGCCGGTCGCGCACTCGGTCTGGGCGATCTCGTTCTCGTGGTGCGGGAAGCAGAGATCGACGCCGCCGCCGTGCAGGTCGAAGGTGACGCCGAGGTGCTGCAGGGACATGGCGGAGCACTCGATGTGCCAGCCGGGACGACCCTCGCCCCACGGGCTCGGCCAATGGTTGGCGCCATCCTCGGGCTTGCGCGACTTCCAGAGCGCGAAGTCGGCGGCGGACTCGCGGTCGTACTCGTCGGCGTCGTTGGCCTCGCCGGCGCTGTTCGTCGCCTGCGTGCGCGACTGGCTGCGATCGAGGCGGGAGAGCTTGCCGTAGTCGGCGCAGGAGCAGACCTTGAAGTAGACGGACCCGTCCTTCGCCACGTACGCATGGCCGCGGTCGACGAGGGACTTGATCATGGCGACCTGCTGCGGGATGTGCTCGACCGCGCTGGGCTCGACGTGCGGCGGCAACAGGCCCAGCGCCGCGCAATCGGCGTGGAACTTGGCGGTCCAGCCTTGGGTGAAGGCGGTCAAGGTCGTCCCGGCGGCCATCGCGCCGCGGATCGTCTTGTCGTCCACGTCGGTCAGGTTGCGGACGTGCTTCACCTTGAGCCCGTCGACCTCGAGGGTCCGGCGCAGGACGTCCTGGAGGATGAAGGTGCGGAAGTTGCCGATGTGGGCCGGTCCGTAGACGGTCGGTCCGCAGCAATACATGCCGAAGGTGGAGCGGCCGGGCTTGAGCAGCAAGGGACGCACCTCGCGGCTCATGGTATCGTGCAGGAAGACGGGCATACGGTGGGTTTAGATAGGAAAGAAGGCCGCCCGAGGGCGAGAAGGAAGCGTCATGACCCGGAAAACGGCTTGAGCGCCCCGGGTGGGACGGCGATAACCAGTCCCCGCATCCTTTCCACCATGAGCACCCCAAAAAAGAAGCCCGGCCTCGGCACGCAGTCCCTGCACGCCGGCCAGAAACCCGACCCCACGACCGGCTCCCGCGCCGTCCCGATCTACCAGACGACCAGCTACCAGTTCCGCGACACCGAGCACGCCGCGAACCTCTTCGGCCTCAAGGAGCTGGGCAACATCTACACCCGCATCATGAACCCGACGACCGACGTGCTCGAGCAGCGCGTCGCGTCCCTCGAGGGCGGTTCCGGCGCGCTCGCCCACGCCTCCGGCCAGGCCGCAATCACCGCGGCCATCCTCAACCTCGCCGGGGCCGGCGACCACATCGTCTCGGTGTCGCAGCTGTACGGCGGCACCTACAACCTCTTCCACTACACGCTGCCCAAGCTCGGCATCGAGGTCTCCTTCGTCGACGGCGACGATCCCGAGAACTTCCGCAAGGCGATCCGGAAGAACACCAAGGCCTTCTACGGCGAAGGCCTCGGCAACCCCCGCCTCAACATCTTCCCCTTCGCCGAGGTCGGCCGGATCGCCAAGGAAGCCGGGATCCCGCTGATCATCGACAACACCGCCCTCTCGCCTTACCTGAACCGTCCGTTCGAGCATGGCGCGAACATCGTGGTCCACTCGGCCACGAAGCACATCGGCGGCCATGGCACCTCGATCGGCGGCCTCGTCGTCGACGGCGGCAACTTCGACTGGGGCAACGGCCGCTTCCCCGGCTTCACCGAACCGGACATGTCCTACCACGGCCTGCCGCACTGGGAGGCCTTCAAGGCCTTCCCGCCCGCCGGCGGCGCCAACATCGCGTTCATCATGAAGATGCGCCTGCAGTTCCTGCGCGACGTCGGCAGCTGCCTCTCGCCCTTCAACGCCTTCCTGCTGCTCCAGGGCCTCGAGACGCTGCACCTCCGCATGGAGCGCCACTGCGCCAACGCGCTGAAGGTCGCCCAGTTCCTCGAGGCGCACCCGAAGGTGAAGTGGACCAACTACCCGGGCCTGAAGTCCTCGCGCTACCACGACCTCGCGAAGAAGTACCTGACCAACGGCTACGGGGCCCTCGTCGGCTTCGGCCTGAAGTCGGGCCTCGAAGGCGGCCGCAAGTTCATCGACGGCCTCGAGCTGCACAGCCACGTCGCCAACATCGGCGACGCGCGCTCGCTGGCGATCCACCCGGCCTCCACCACGCACTCGCAGCTGACCGCCGCGGAGCGCGACAGCGCCGGCGTGACCGACGATTACGTGCGGCTCTCCGTGGGCATCGAGGACATCGAGGACATCCTCGCCGACCTCGAGCAGGCGCTGGCGAAGGCCTGAACGGACGGCCTCCGACCGACCAGGGCGGGCCCGCGAGGGTCCGCCCTTTTTCGTGTCCCGCTCAGAAGCCGAAGAACTCCCGCGCGTTGCGGGTCGCGACCTCCGCGACCTCGTCGGCGGGCAGACCGAGCAGTGCCGCGGCCTTCGCGGCGATTTCCGGCAGGTAGGCGGGGGTGTTCTCCTTCCCGCGGACGGACTGGGGCGCGAGGTAAGGCGAGTCGGTCTCCAGCATCAGGCGGGCGAGCCCCTGGGCCTTGAGCGCTTGGCGGATCTCCTCCGATTTGGCGTAGGTGATGATGCCGGTGAAGGAGGCCCGACCACCGCGCTCGTTGACCTGGCGGACCTGCGCGGGACCTTCGACGAAGCAGTGGAAGACGACCTTGCGCCAGTCCACGCCGCTGGCGTCGATCAGCCGGACGCAATCCTCGAACGCATGCCGGGAGTGGATCACGACCGGGCAGCCGAACTGGTAGGCCAGCGCGAGCTGACGGCGGAAGGCCTCCTGCTGCCAGCCCTTGATCCGCGCCGCCTCGGCCGGGTCGGCCGGCAGGCGGAAGTAATCCAGGCCGATCTCGCCGAGGGCGGCGGGAGCGGTGGCGTCGGCGAAATAGGGCCCGACCGCCGCGACGGTCTCCGCCCAGCCCTCCTCGACGTGGCAGGGATGCAGGCCGACCGTGTGGCGGAAGAAATCCGGCCGGGTCGCCGCGAGCTCGCTATAGTCCGACCAGTCCTTGAGGTCCGTCCCGATGGCGACCGCGCCCTCGACGCCGGCGGCGCGGCACTCGGCCACCCACGCGGCGAGACGGCCCGCCTTGAGGGCGTATTCCGGGTGACAGTGGGAGTCCAGCAGGCGCACGCGCCGATTAGGCGGGACCGCGCCGAAAGCGCAAGACCACAGCCCCGCCTTGAAAAAGGCGCCCCGCCCTGCACGTTGTCCGCATGCACCACTGGCTGATGAAATCCGAACCCGACGAGTTCTCCTTCCAGGAACTCGAACGCAAGGGCAAGGAACCTTGGACGGGGGTGCGCAACTACCAGGCGCGCAACTTCATGCGCTCGGCCAAGGTCGGCGACCTCGTGCTGTTCTATCATTCCAACTGCGAGGAACCCGGCATCGTCGGGGTGGCCAAGGTCTCCCGGGAGGCTTTCGACGACCCGACGCAGTTCGACGCGAAGTCCGACTACTACGACGCGAAGTCGACCAAGGAAAACCCGCGCTGGAGCTGCCTCGAAGTCTCCTTCCACCAAGGCTTTCAGCGACTCGTCAGCCTGCCCGACCTCCGGGACTGCGCGGCGCTCAAGGACATGCTCATCCTGCGCCCGGGCAACCGGCTTTCCGTGACACCGGTGACCGCCGCCGAGTTCAAGGCGATCGCGGCGCTGGGCGGGAAGCGCTGACTCAGTGGTGGCCGCGTCCGTGGCCGTCATGGACCCGGGGCGAGCG
>JBEGOO010000304.1:0-6525 GCA_041182045.1 Verrucomicrobiota bacterium | reverse complement strand
ACCCGCAGCACGATGCAGGGCGACCGCACCGCCTCGCCGACAGGCGGCGGTTGCCGTTGGGAGAACTCCACCCACTCCGCGGCGCTGAACAAACGATGATGCCCGTCGTCCGCGTGGACCGCGGCGGCGCGCCCGCGGAACAGCAGGCTCATCGCGCGCAACAGGCCGACGATGTTCACCGGCTGCCAGAGACGGTTGAGCACGAGGACGCGATGATCGGGGCGGGACGACAAGACGTCCGAGGTCTAGCGGCCCGGACGAGAGGGGTCAACCCCCTCGCGGACCTAGCGCCCCCGCTTGGTCGGGGCCGGCTTGACCGGGGGCGGCGGGGGGACGGTGGAGGCGTCCGGGAATTCCGCGCGGGCCGTGCCGAAGACGGTCTCGGGCAACTTGTAGGGGAAGTTGTCGATGCGGACCGAGAGGTTCTCGACCGCGTTCGACTCGAGGGTGAAAGGCCCTCGCACCATGACCCGCAGCTCAGGATCGCGGGGTTGCAGCAGGCCGCTCGCCCGATCCTCGCCGGTGTGCAGCTCGATCAGGCGGTAGGAGGTGTTCGGCTGCAGGGCCTTGAGGCCGACCTGATGGTTGCGACCGGCGGGTTTGCTGACTGGCGGAGGGGTCGAGGCCGGCTCCGTTCGGCCCACCTTGGCAGGCGGGCCTATTTGGAAAAAAACGCCCAGAGCAGGAGGGCGACCAGCGCGACGCCGCCCACGCCGTAGATCAGCAGGTCGCGGTTGACCGCGAGGCTGCCGGAGGCGGGCTGGAAGGCGGGCTCCTCCTCGCCGGCGGCGTCGAGCGGACGGCGCGCGGCCTTGACGGAATGGTGCGTGTTGAAATCCGCGCCGGCCTTCTCGTCGTCGAGGCGGAGGTACTTCGCGTACACCTTGACGAAACCGCGCTTGTAGACGTCGGCCAGCGGAATCGACTCGAACTGGTTGGCCTCCATCGCCTGAAGATAGTCGGTGCGGATCTTGGTGAACTCCGCGGCTTCGCGGAGGGTCACGCCCAGTCGCTGCCGGGCTTCTTGGAGGCGTTCGCCGAGGGTCTGCATGGGGGCACTTTCGGGCGGAGGCCGAAAATAGGCAAGACGAAGGTGGCCGGACTCAGCCGAGCGCCGGCCAGATGAGTTCGGCCAAGCCGACCAACGGGGTCATCAACCACCGCACCACCACGAAGAAGAAACTCGTATTGATGAAGATCAGGAGGATGAAGAACGACCACTGGGACAGGAAGAGGAAGACCTCCGTGCTGTAGATGCCCAGCCGGTAGAAGACCCGGGAGCCATCCAGCGGGGGCAGCGGCAGCAGGTTGAAGGCGGCCAACCCGGCGTTCATCAGGATACCCGTCACGAGGAACCGGCCGAAATCCTGGTTGCCCGGGCCGGCCACGGAGACGTCGCCCAAGACGCCGATCAGGGCGAAGACCACCACCAGGGCGACGTTCATGGCCGGACCCGCCAAGGTGATCAGGATATCGTCCATCCTTCGGGTCCGGGGGTTGGCCAGCGAGATCTGGACCGGCTTGCCCCAACCGAGCAGACCGAACGGCAGAGGGCTGCCCATCAGGATGGGTAGGAAGATCATGATGCCCGGCAGGAGAAGCGTGCCGAGGGGATCGGCGTGCGCCAGCGGGTTCAGGGTCACGCGCCCCTGCGCCCGCGGGAGCAGGTCACCGCGCAGGTCGGCCACCCAAGCGTGACCGAACTCATGCAGACCGATCGAGATGACCAGCAGGATCAGGCTGAGGGCGCCCCAGCGGAGCTGGTCGAGCGTGTGGGGATCCATGATCAGTTGGCGCCGCAGGAACCCCGGGCCTGGCCGCAACCGCAGCTCCCGGAATGGACGTGGTCGGACTTCAGCCCTTTGACGGCGACGAGAGCGAGCTGCTTCTCGACGCGGACCGAGGCGCAGTGCGGGCAGGCGGGCCGTTCGTCGGACCCGCGCAGGAGCAGTTCGAAGGACCGACCGCAGTCGGCGCAGGTGAAATCGAAGAGTGGCATGGACGAGCCCGGAGGTTGGCGGCGGGCTCCGACGGGACAACCCGAAACCCGCGCGCACTCGCTCCTTGAGCCGGCGGGGCGCCGCGCCCAGTCTTCCCGGACGCCGGCGCCCGCCATGTCCTACCCGCAACGTCTCCGTCTCGCCCGCCAACGGGGCCTCGCGCTACCCCACGCGCGGACGCTGGCCCGGCTCCGCTCCCCGCAGGCGATCCAGGACTTCCTCGTCGACCTCCCGCAGAACTTCGAGCCCGACGGCGACACCGCGCGCTCGGTGCAGTCGACGCTGGCGGCCGGTCGCGCCCACTGCATCGAAGGCGCGATGGTCGCGGCGTTCGCGCTCTGGCTGCAGGGCCACCCGCCCCTCCTGCTGGACTTCAGCGCCCACCAGGACATGGACCATGTCATCGCGCCCTTCCGCGTCGGCGGCCGATGGGGCGCCATCTCGAAGACGAACTACGTCTGCCTGCGCTGGCGCGACCCGGTCTACCGCAGCGTGCGCGAGCTCGCGATGTCCTACTTCCACGAATACGCGAAGGGGCCGCGCAAGAGCCTGCGGAGCTACTCGCGACCCTTCGACCTGCGGACCGTGCCGACCGACCGCTGGGTCAACCTGCCGACCGATTGCTGGGAGATCGCCGACCGCATCACGGCCGCGCGCCATTATGAGATCGTGAGCCCGGCCGAGGCGCGCCGGCTTCGGCACCGCGACGACGTCGAGGTGCGGTCCGACCGCCTCACGGTCTTCCCGATCCCCGCCGGCAAGAAACGCCGGCTCTGAGGCTCAGCGCCGACCGTCGTACCAGAGGTCGCAATTCTCGGGGCGCTTCGCCGCGCGCCCCGCGCTGAACAGCATCCGCAGCAGGAAGCGCGCGGTCTCGCGCAAGGTGTAGAGTTTGAGCTTGCGCGACGACGTGCGCAGCGGATGCCGCGAAAGGATGCCGAAACGCAGCCGACGCCGTCGCCCGAGCGCGTGGAGACGACGGCTGAGGAAGACCTCCTCGCCGGCGTAGTACTCCGTGCCGAAACCGCCGACCTCGCGGAAGGCGGCCGCCTCGACCCAGACGCAGGACCCCGCGGCCCAACCGGCCAGCCGGCTCCAGAGATTCCAGCCGCCGCAGAAGAACCGCGCGTAGCGCGGCGTGCCCGGTTCGAGCTCGACCGTGCTCCCGCCGCCGAGATGCCGGCCCGCGGCGATGCGGTCGGCGATGTCGGCGAACAGCTCCCGGGAAGGCAGCGAGTCCGCGTCGATGAAGACGAGCCAGTCGCCGGTCGCGACGCGCGCCCCGGCGTCGCGGGCCCGCCCGATCTGGTTGACCGGCTCGAAGACCACCGTGGCGCCCGCCGCGCGCGCCAGCGCCGCCGTCCGGTCGGTCGAGTTGTTGTCGCACACCACGCTTTCCCACGCCCAACCGCGGGCGCGGAACGCGTCGGCCGCGGAGGCCACGGCGGCCAACGTCGCGGGCAGGAGCTTCTCCTCGTTGAACGCCGGGATGACGACGGAGACGCGCATCACCGGGGACGCGCTCAACCGACGTGCTCGAAGGCGCAGGCCGCCGCGCCGACGACGCCGACATTGCCGCCGAGGCCGGCGGGGACGATGGCGCAGACCGCCGAGAGGCGCGGGAACGCGTAGCGGTTCGCGCTCTGACGCATCGGGACGAACAAGGCGTCGCCGGCCGCGGTCACGCCGCCACCGACGACGATCACGTCCGGGTTGAAGGTGTTGATCACCGCGCCGAGGCCGCGGCCGAGGTAGTTGATCGACTCGGCCCAAATCTCCTTCGCGAGCGCGTCGCCCTCGGCCATCGCCTGGAAGAGGTGGTGCGTGGTGACCTGCTCGATGGACCCGGCGAACTTCAGGATGCTGGAGGGGCGGCCGGCCGCGAGGGCCTCGCGGGTGCGGCGCGCGATGGCGGTGCCGGAGGCGTAGGCCTCCCAGCAACCGGGATTCCCGCAGCCGCAGCGCGGACCGTCCATCGTGAGCGGGATGTGGCCGAGCTCGGCGGCGTTGCCGTTGGCGCCGCGCATGAGGCGGCCGTCGATGACGGCGCCCCCGCCGATGCCGGTGGAGATGGTGAGGTAGACGACGTTCTGCTTGCCCCGGCCCGCGCCGAAGCGGTACTCGCCGAGCGCGGCCGCGTTGCAGTCGTTGTCGATGCGCGCCGGAAGTCCGCCGAACGACTTGCCGAGGAAATCCGTGATGGAGAAACCCGTCCAGCCGGGGAGGTTCGGCGAGCCGTCGACGCACCCGCGCGCGATGTCGAGCGGACCGGGCGAGGCGACGCCGAGGGCGACGAAATCGGCCGGCGTGAGCTTCAGGTCCGCGAGCAGCCGATGGGCGGCGGCGGCGACGCGTTCGCAGGCCTGCTGGGCGCCCTTCTCGGCATGGGTCTCGACGCGACCGGAACCGAGGACGGTGCCATCCTCGGCGACCACGCCGAAGGCGAACTTGGTGCCGCCGAGATCGAAAGCTAGGACTTTGCGCATGGGAAAAGGGTCAGTCGCGGGCCGGGCGGCGGAAATCATCCTGCAGGCGGACGACATCGGTGAGGTCGGCGGTCGAGACCTCGAGGAGGACGCTGTCCTCCAAGGCCTCGAAGCGATGGATGGTGCGGGCCGGGATATGCAGGGCCTGGCCGGCGATCCAGGCATGGGTCGCGGGCGCGGTGACGGCGGTCGGATCTTCGCCGGGAGCGAGCGGCTGATAAGTGAGCGTCACCCTTCCGGACAAAAGCAAGAGCGTCTCCACCTTGCGCTCGTGGTACTGCAGGCTGAGGCGCCGGCCGGCCTTCACCTCGAGCACCTTGCCTGCGTAAGCGGACTGGTCGGCGTACCAGATCTCCCGGCCCCAGGGCTTCTCGACGATCTTCGGACTGTGGAGCGGTGACGCCATCGACCCCGTGGTTCTGCCCCAAGCCCGCCGTTTAGCCAAGCAAATCCCCCAGGAAGTCGGGCTGGTCCGTCGCCCCCGTCACCGGTTCGATCAGACGCGGGTCGTCGCACGCCACGCGGTTCACGTCGGGCGAGACGCGGTGGACCGCCAAGCTCCGATCCGGGGCGGTCGTCGCCAGCGCCGCGAACTCGGCGGGGCCGAAGGGACTTTCCGCCAACCAGGCGGCGCGTCGCGGGCCGGCCAGGAGGACGGGCATGCGCGCGTGCACCTCCCCGGCCTCGCGGTTCGGCGCCACCGTGACGAGGCAAAGGGTCCGGCGCATCGACCCGTCCGGCCGGACCTGCAAGGACCACAGGCCGCCCACGGCGAGCGGTCCGCCGTCCGCCGCGCGGAAATAATAAGGGATCTTCTGCCGACCCTCCGTCTTCCATTCATAGTAGCCGTCGATGGGCACGAGACAGCGGCGGAGGCGCGCCGCGTCGCGGAACGTCGGCCGGTCGAAGATCCCCTCGGCGCGCGCGTTCGCGTGGCCTTCCTCGCGGCTGTCCGGGGCGGCCCAGGCCGGGACGAAGCCCCAGGCCAAGGCCTCCGCCTTCAGCGCGCCTTGCTCGCGTCGCAGGCAGAGCAGCGGCATGCCCGGCGAGAGGTTATACCGCGGGGCGACGGCGGGCGCGGCGACGCCGAGGCCGCGGAGCAGCTCCGCATGCCGGGAGAACTGGGTGACGCGGCCGCACATGTCGGCGGCCTACCAATGCGGGGGACGTTCGTCGGCGGGCGGACCGGACTCGGCGCCATCGGCGGCCTGGGCGGTCTTGGCCTCCAGCCGGGCGAGCCGGTCGACGAGCTTGGCGACCTCGCGGGAGAGCTCGAGCACGACGCGGTCCTGCTGCTCGACATGGCGTTGGAGGAAGGCGATGCGCTCCTCCATCTCGCGGCGATTGGGATCCATGCGCCCGACCGTAGGCGGGCGGCCGCCGAGCGCAAGCCGGGTCAGAGGCCGCAGGCGCGCTTCGCGGCGGCGAAGGCCGCCAGCGCCTCGTCCAGCTCGGCCCGGGTGTGCGCGGCGGACATCTGGGTGCGGATGCGCGCCTTGCCCTGGGCCACGACGGGGTAGAAGAAACCGACGGCGTAGACGCCCTGCTCCAGCAAGGCGGCGGCGAACTTCTGCGCCAGGACGCCGTCGCCCAACAGGACGGGCACGATCGGATGCTCGCCGGGCGGGAGGGTGAAACCCAGCGCCGTCAGGCCTTGGCGCCAGTAGGCAGCATTGGCCATGAGCTGGTCGCGGAGCTCGGTCGACTCGCGGAGCAGCTTCAGGATGGCGAGGGTCGTCGCGGCGATCACCGGCGCGACCGAGTTGGAGAAGAGGTAGGTGCGGCTCTGCTGGCGGAGGATGTCGATGACCTCCCGGCGACCGGACGTGTAGCCGCCGCTGGCGCCGCCGAGCGCCTTGCCCAGCGTGCCGGTGATGATGTCGACCTTGTCCATCACGTTCGCACGCTCGTGGCAGCCGCGGCCGTGTTTGCCGGTGAAGCCGACAGCGTGCGAGTCGTCGACCATGACGATGGCGTTGTACTTCTCGGCGAGCGCGCAGATTTCGGGGAGCTTCGCGTAGTAACCGTCCATCGAGAAG
>JBEGOO010000303.1:0-3325 GCA_041182045.1 Verrucomicrobiota bacterium | reverse complement strand
AGATGAGGAGGGCGTCGACGGCGGCTTGGACGCCTTTGTTCTTGTTGTCCTGGGCGGCCTTCTGGAGGAGCGCCTGGTACTCGGGCATCTGGACGGCCTTGAGGATGAGGCTCGGATTGGTCGTGGCGTCCAGAGGCTTGAAGGCCTTCATGGCGGCGAAGTCGCCGGTGTCGGCGACGACTTTGGTGTGTTGGCGAAGCTGTTCGAGGGCGTTCATGAGAGAAGGAACCCAAGCGTGGTAAAGGACCCAAGGTTGTCCAGCCCGACCCGAAAAAACGGGCGGAAGCCCCGCCGATCCCATGTCTCGCTTGTTTCCCCGGACGGTCTGGTCCAGATTGCCGCATGCGCATCAAGGTGAAGCAGGCCCTCTCCGCGGAACAGCCCCTGGGGGACGTCACGGTCTCGGGGTGGGTCCGGACCCGCCGCGACGCGAAGGATTTCTCCTTCGTGGAGATCAACGACGGGTCCTGCTTCAAGAATCTCCAGGTGGTCGTGGACGCCACGGCCCCGGGCGCCGAGCTGCTGAAGGAGGCCCTCACGGGTTCCTCGGTCAGCGTGGACGGCGCGCTCGTGCCGTCGCCGGCCAAAGGCCAGAAGTGGGAGCTCAAGGCCACGGCGTTCCGGCTGCTGGGTCGGGCCGACGAGACCTTCCCGTTGCAGAAGAAGGGCCATACCGTCGAGTTCCTCCGCTCGATCCCGCACCTGCGCGCCCGGACCAACCGGCTCGGCTCCATGATGCGCGTCCGCAGCCGCATGGCCATGGCCGTCCATGAGTTCTTCCAGCGCCGCGGGTTCGCCTACGTGCACACGCCCATCGTCACCGCGAGCGATTGCGAGGGCGCCGGCGAGCTGTTCCGCGTCACCACGCTCGACCCCGCCGCCCCCGCGCGCACCCCGGACGGCCGGGTCGACTGGACCGCCGATTTCTTCGCGAAACAGGCCTATTTGACGGTCTCCGGCCAGCTCGAGGGCGAGACGCTGGCCTGCGCCTTGGGCGATGTCTACACGTTCGGGCCCACGTTCCGGGCCGAGAATTCCCATACCAGCCGGCACGCGAGCGAGTTCTGGATGATCGAGCCGGAGATGGCGTTCTGCGACCTCGCCGGCGATATGGCCTGCGCCGAGGAGCTCGTGAAGCACCTCGTGCGGACGGCCCTCGAGACCTGCGCGGACGAGCTCGAATTCTTCAACGCCTACGTCGACAAGGGCTTGCTGGAGCGGCTCCGTTTCGTGCTCGAGCGACCGTTCGCCCGCGTGAGCTACACCGAGGCGGTGGACCTCCTGCTGAAGTCCGGCCGGACGTTCGAATACCCCGTGGTCTGGGGCGAGAACCTCCAGTCGGAGCATGAGCGCTACCTGACGGAACAGCATTTCAAGAGCCCGGTCACGGTCCACGATTACCCGAAGGCGGCGAAGCCCTTCTACATGCGGCAGAACGACGATGGGAAGACGGTGGCCGCGATGGACGTGCTCGTCCCGGGCGTCGGCGAGATCGTCGGGGGCAGCCAGCGCGAAGAGCGTCTGGACCGCCTCGTCGCGGCGATGCAGGCCCACGGCCTCGATTTGGACAGCTACGGCTGGTATGTCGACACGCGCCGCTTCGGCAGCGTGCCGCACGCGGGCTTCGGGCTCGGGTTCGAGCGTCTGCTGATGTTCGTGACGGGCGAGGGCAACATCCGCGACGTGATCGCCTACCCGCGCACCCCGGGGCACGCCTGAGCGGGTTCAGCGCGCGACGAGGTCGCGGATTGCCCGGGCGGTGACGCAGTTGTGCCGCACCATCTGCAGGTTGGGGGCGGCGGGCTTGCCGTCCTTGGCCGCGGCCGGGCTGTCGTAGAAGATGGGGCTGGTCGAGGACACGAGGCCGACGAGGTTGCCCTCGTGGTCCAGGATGGGGCCGCCGCTCGAGCCGCGGGCGTAATCGGCCGTGATCTGCATGAAGACGGCCCCGTTGCGCTCACCCGGCAGGCGGCAATAGCGGGCGATGACGCCTTCGGAGAGGCAGCCGAAGCTGTTGGCCGGATGGCTGTAGCAATAGATCGGGGTGCCGGCGCCGGCGTCGTCCCGCAGGGGCAGGGCGGCGAGGCCCTTGCCCGCGACGCGCAGCAGGGCGACGTCCTGGTCCTTGTTCGCGGCGAGGACTTCCGTCACGGGGTAGAACTTGCCGTCGGCGGTGAGCACGCCCATCGCCTCGCCGAGCTCGCCCGCGGCGACATGGTGGTTGGTGGCGACGACGCCGCCGGCGTCCACGACCACGCCGCTGGCGAGCGTGTTGTGCCAGCGGGTGCACTTGGTGCATTTGTACGCCGAGCCGATCAGCACGGAGGCCGCGGCGGCGCGGCGGTAGGCTTCCTCGCCGCGCAGCGCCGCGGGCGCCGGCGCCTGGAAGAGGATCTTCGCGGCCTGCGGGCGCTGGCACTGGGCGAGGCGTTGGGCCGACGTGAGGGGCGACTTGCCGGACTCGGCGAGCTCGGCGGTGGCTTTCTCCAGTTGCTGGAAGATCGCGCGGTCGTCGGCGGCATGGTCGACGTCGGCGCCGGGCGCGACGGTGGTGAGGGCGGCGGCGAGCAGGGCGGGGAGCAGCATGCCCACAGCCAACGCGAACGCGGTCGGCGTGACGAGCAAATCGCGCGACGGACATGTATCCGAAGCGTGGTTACGGGGTGACGATGAGCGGGGCGCGCCTGGGCCTGCGATCGTCTCGCGGCGAGCCGGTCAGCCGGCGGCAGGGGTATGCGCTGCCGGGAGGGGAGTGGGCCAGGAGCGGAAAAAGGCCGACGGAGGGGCGGAAGTGGTCTCCATTCTGGGCTCCAAGATGGTTAAAAAAGAGTAAAAAACATCCATTAGTGTCATAAGTCATTGTCCATCAACGAACTCTAGGAATAGGCAAAGTGTGAAAAAATCCAAAAATTCGCTTGAACAAGTCGCGGCCGGTCTTCACTGTCGGACTTCCCTTCACCTGCTGAAGGCTGTTCCTTGGGTAGTAAACGTGATCTGGCGCCTCCGACAAAAAATCTGTCAGAGAGCTAAAAAAGACGTTGACGAAACTCGTTACGTCTTCACGTTCCGCCCTCCCTCTGGTCACCTAGAGGCCCCTTTCGGTTCTTTGAGAGTTCATTTTTTTGTGCGACTAAACGGTCAACGTTAAGTCAACCTTACACCTGGTGAACCCGGCGATAATGATCGCGGGTTCGACCAAAAATTGAAAACGCGAATACATTTATCACCGGCGTATTCACTAGGAACTGAGATAATAAAAAATAGTTCGGATCC
Organism: Verrucomicrobiota bacterium; assembly: GCA_041182045.1. GTDB lineage: Bacteria > Verrucomicrobiota > Verrucomicrobiia > Opitutales > UBA953 > UBA953. The sequence continues at coordinate 52 of JBEGOO010000303.1, read as the reverse complement.
CAGGATCCGAACCTTCAAACGCCTGCTTCGGCAGGATTTTTGGAGAGTTTGA
>JBEGOO010000302.1:0-9438 GCA_041182045.1 Verrucomicrobiota bacterium | reverse complement strand
GTCGGTCTTGGCGTCGGCGATGAGCTTCACGTAGCCGTCGGTGGCGTCGGCGGCGATGGCGCGGCCGTTGGCGGCGAAGTTGAACTTGCCGACGTTGATCGCGAGGCCGCGCTTCTTGGCTTCGTCCTCGCCGAGGCCGACGGAGGCGACCTCGGGCTCGGTGTAGACGATGCCGGGCATGAGGTCCCAATTGATGTGGCCGGGCTTGCCGGCGATCCACTCGGCGACGGCGACGCCGTCTTCCTCGGCCTTGTGCGCGAGCATCGGACCGGCGACGACGTCGCCGATGGCCCAGATGCCGGGGGCCGTGGTCTTCAGGTGGCCGTCGACCTTGATGCGCTTCTTGTCGGTGAGCTGGACGCCGGCTTTTTCGAGGGCGAGGCCGTCGGTGTAGGGCCGGCGGCCGACGGCGACGAGGACGACGTCGGCGGGGAAGGAGAGCTTTTCGGTGCCGCGTTCGGCGGTGAGGATGCCGCCGGCGTAGCCGGTGACCTTGGCGTTCACCTCGATCTTGAGGCCCTGCTTCTGGAGGATGCGGGTGAAGTTGCGGACGATGTCGTCGTCGTAGGCCGCGGCGATCTTGGGCAGAAACTCGACGACGGTGACGTCGGACCCGAGGCGGGACCAGACGGAGCCGAGCTCGAGGCCGATGGCGCCGGCGCCGACGACGACCATCTTCTCGGGGACGGCCTTGAGGGCGATGCCATGGTCGGAGGAGATCACGGTCTCGCCGTCGAACTTCATGAACGGCAGCTCGACCGGGACGGAACCGGTGGCGATGAGGATGTGCTTGGTCTCGAGGACGCGGTCGCCGGCGGCGCCGCGGACGAGGACCTGGCCCGGCTTGCCCAGGCGGCCGAGGCCGCGGACGATCTCGACGCCGCGCTTGGTGACGAGGAATTCGACGCCCTTGTTGAGCTGGGTGACGACCTTGTCCTTGTTGGCCAGCATGGTCGGGACGTCGAAGCTGAGCTTCTCGGCGCCGACGATGCCGTGGTGCTTGGCGTGGTGGACGTGGCGCCAGGTCTCGGTGGAGTGGAGCAGGGCCTTGGAGGGGATGCAGCCGACGTTCAGGCAGGTGCCGCCGAGCGTGGGATCCTTCTCCACGAGGGCTACCTTGAGGCCGAGCTGGGCGGCCTTGATGGCGGCGACGTAGCCACCGGGGCCGGAGCCGATTACGACGAGATCGAGTTGGGACATGGTTGGGGAAAGGTTCGGGGAGGGGCTCAGACGCCGAACAGCAGGCGCTGCGGGTCCTCGATGTACTGGCGCACCTTGACGAGGAACGTCACGGCTTCCTTGCCGTCGATGAGGCGGTGGTCGTAAGAGAGGGCGAGGTACATGATCGGGCGGATGACGACCTGGCCGTTCTCGGCGACCGGACGCTCGACGATGTTGTGCAGGCCCATGATGGCCGCCTGCGGGTGGTTGAGGATCGGCGTCGAGAGCATCGAGCCGTAGATGCCGCCGTTGGAGATGGTGAAGACGCCGCCCTGGAGCTCGGGCAGCTGGATCTTGCCGTCGCGGGCGCGCTTGCCGAAGTCGCCGATCGCCTTCTCGATGCCGGCGAAGTTGAGCTGGTCGCAGTCGCGGACGACCGGCACCATCAGGCCCTTGTCGGTGCCGACGGCCACGCCGATGTCGAAGAAGTGGTTCTCGACGATGTCCTCGCCGTCGAGCTGCGCGTTGATGGCCGGGACTTCCTTCATCGCCTGGACGGCGGCCTTCACGAAGAAGGACATGAAGCCGAGTTTCACCCCGTATTTCTTGAGGAATTCCTCGCCGTGGCGTTTGCGCAGCTCCATCACCGGGGCCATGTTGACCTCGTTGAAGGTGGTGAGCATCGCGGTCTCCGACTTCGCCTGGACGAGGCGTTCGGCGATCTTGCGGCGCAGCGGCGACATGCGCTTGCGCGACGTGCGGCCGGTGCGGGACGGGATCTCGACGGGCGCCACCGGGGCGGCGGAGGCGGTCGGTGCGGCGGCCGGGGCGACCGCGCGGATCGGGGCCTGACCGGCAAGGGCGGCGAGCATGTCGCCCTTGGTGACGCGCCCGGCTTTACCGGTGCCTTCGACGGCGGCGGGGTCGAGGCCGGTCTCGGCGGCGAGCCGGCGGACGGCCGGGGAGATTTCGGCGGCGGCGCCGGACTTGGCGACGACCGGAGCCGGCTGGGCGGCGGGGGTCGCGACGGGAGCCGCGGCGGGGGCGCTCGGAGCGGCGGCCTTGGCGGCGGGCGCCGTCGGAGCGGGGCTCGGCGCATTGCCGGCGGCGCCGGCCTCGATGCTGGCAACCACTTGGCCTACGAGGACTTCGGTGCCGGCCTCGACGGCGATCGTGATGCGACCATCGACCTCGGCGGTGCCTTCGGAAGTGACCTTGTCGGTTTCATAGGAGAAGAGGGGTTGGCCCTTCCGGACCGCGTCCCCGCTTTTGACCAGCCAGGCGGCGAGCAAGCCGCCGGTGATGGATTCTCCCATGGGAGGGATTTTGACGTCGACAGCCATGAAAAGTAAGTGGGTCACTTTGGAACCCCTTTCCGGCGGATTCAACGGGGAAATGACCCTTTAATCGACCTAGGACGGGCGTTTCGGGGGTGGGAGGGGGCCAAAAACCCCTCCGTCGGCTGGGTTAGGGGCGACTTAGGCCTCGAAGGCCTGACGGATGAGGTCGGCCTGCTCGATCTTGTGGACCGAGAGGGAGCCGACCGCCGGGGAGGCGCCGGCGTCGCGCCCGGCGTAGGTCGGGCGGATTTCGAGCGTCTCCTCGATGAGCGGGGCGACGAAGGACCAGCCACCCATGTTGCGCGGTTCATCCTGGACCCAGACGACCTTCTTCGGCTCGCCATACTGGTCGTGCAGCTGGGCGAGGGTCGCGGCGTCGAACGGGTAGAACTGCTCGAGGCGGACGATCGTCGTGGTCGTGTCCTTACGGTTCGCGCGTTCGGCGTCCAGTTCGTAGAAGACCTTGCCGGAGCAGAGGAGCAGACGCTCGGTCTTCGCGGCGGGCGTCGGGTCGGCGAGCACGGCCTGGAAGCCGCCGGACGTGAGGTCGGTCGCCTTGCTGACGCAGGCCTTGTGGCGCAGCAGGCTCTTCGGCGTCATCACGACGAGGGGCTTGCGGAGCTCGGCCTTCACCTGGCGGCGCAATGCGTGGAAGAGCTGGGCGGGCGTGGAGGGTTGGACGACCTGCAGGTTGTGCTCGGCGCAGAGCTGGAGGAAGCGCTCGAGCCGCGCGGACGAGTGTTCCGGGCCCTGGCCTTCGTAGCCGTGCGGCAGGAGCATCACGAGGCCGCTGGTCTGGTTCCACTTGGACTCGGCGGAGGCGATGAACTGGTCGATCATGATATGCGCCCCGTTGGCGAAGTCGCCGAACTGGGCCTCCCAGATCACGAGCGAGTCGGGCGCCTCGAGCGAGTAGCCATAGTCGAAACCGAGCACCGCGTACTCGGAGAGGGAGGAGTTGACCAGCTCGATGGACGCGCCGCCGACGGCGTTGAGCGGGCAGAACTCGGCGTCGTTCGACGGGTCGTGCAGGACGGCGTGGCGGTGCGAGAAGGTGCCGCGCTCGACATCCTGGCCGGAGACGCGGATCGGGTGGCCTTCGGCGAGCAAGGTGGCGAAGGCGAGGCCCTCGCCGAGGCTCCAGTCGAAGTTGGCGCCGGAGCGGAACGCCTCGGCCTTGAGGTCGAGCTGGCGCTTGATCTTCGGGTTCGGCGTGAAGTCGGGCGGCATCTGCCAGAGGCGCGGGGCGACCTTGGCGAGGAGCTCGGCGCTGACGGCCGTCGGCACCACGTGCTCGTAGGGGGAACGGAACGGGCGCACGCCGAAGGGGGCCTTCTGGCGTTCGGCGATCTCGGCCTTGATGGCCTCGAGCGCGCGGGCCTGGGCGGCCTCGAGGAGGACGTCGCATTCGGTGCGGAGCTTGGCGAGCTCGCCGTCCGGGGCGCTGCCGGCCTGCACGAGGCGGGAGGCGTAGAGCTCGGTGACGGAAGGGTGCGCGGCGATGTTCTTGTAGAGCACCGGCTGGGTGAAGAACGGCTCGTCCGTCTCGTTGTGCCCGTAGCGGCGGTAGCAGACGATGTCGACGACCGCGTCGGCGGCGAACTGCTGACGGTATTCGAGGGCGATCTCGGTCGCGAGCACCACGGCGTCGGGGTCGTCGCCGTTGACGTGGAGAATCGGCGCCTCGACGAACTTGGCGATCTCGGTGCAATGGCGGCCGGAGCGGGCCTCGTCGGGGTTCGTGGTGAAACCGACCTGGTTGTTGGTGACGAAGTGGAGCGTGCCGCCGACGGCGTAGCCCTTGAGGGCGGCGAGGTTGAGCGTCTCCATGATGACGCCCTGGCCGGCGAACGCGGAGTCGCCGTGGATGAGCACGGGCAGGGCGTTGGCGCGGGTCGCCTTGTCTTGCAGGTCGACGCGGGCGCGGGCGCGGCCGAGGACGACGGGGTTGACGGCCTCGAGGTGGCTCGGGTTGAACGCGAGGGTGATCGCGACCGGCTGGCCCTCGATGACGCGCTCGCCCTCGTAGCCGAGGTGATACTTCACGTCGCCGTCGCCATGGGTGGTGTCGGGGATGTGGTTCTCGTTGAAGGCGCGGAAGAGGTGCTCGGCCTTCTTGCCGCAGGTGTTGACGAGCACGTTGAGCCGGCCGCGGTGGGCCATGCCCAGGACGATGTCGGTGATCTTCAGGCCCGGGGCGCGGTGCAGCAGCTGCTCCAGCGCGGTCATCACCGTCTCGCCGCCCTCGACGGAGAAGCGCTTGGCGCCGACGAAGGTGCGGTGGAGGAAGCGTTCGAACTGCTCGGCTTCGACGAGCGTGCGGAGGAAGCGTTGGCGCGTGGCGGGCTCGTAGGCGGGGCGCAGGCCGCAGCCTTCGGCGCGGGCCTGGAGCCAACGACGACGGGCGCCGTCCTGGATGTGGCTGAACTCGACCCCGATGGGGCCGCAATACGTCGACCGGAGTTTGGCGAGGATCTCGGAGAGCGGCAGCAGCTTGCCGCCGAGGAAGTCGCCGGTATGGAAGACCCGGTCGGGCGCGAGGCCGTCGAGACCGAGGGCCTTGTCGGTCAGCTCGAAAAAGGGCACCGGGTCGAGCAGCGGGTTGATGCGCGCCTGCAGGTGGCCGAGCATCCGGTAGGCCTCGATGGCGGCCAGGACCTTGAACTGGGCGGCGGCGTCGACATTGCCGGCGGCGGCCGCGGCGCCCTTGGCGGGCTTGGGGGGCAGGCTCAGGCCGAGTTCGAAGCCCTCGAAGAAGGCGCGCCACTCCGGGTCGACGGACGCGGGGTCCTGGGACCAGCGCTCATGGTAAGAGGCGACAAGGTCGGCGTTCCAACGGGTTCCTACGCTCAGATGTTTCATTTCGGTGACCGATAAAAGGGTCGTCCATGCTAGGCTCCGGCGGGTGGGGGAAACAAGCCCAGACCTGTGCCTAGTTATGAGCGTTTGGGGCCACGATTGGGTGTTGTCTCGCGGAAAACGGGGCGGTTTACTGGGGGTCCGTCGATGCCCACCCCGCGACCGGCCAATCGTTCGTATTCCACGGAAGCCTTGGAACGGTGGTTCGCGTCCCTGCCCGAGGATTGGGAGTCGGTGTTCAAGCACGCCGATCTCCTGGAAGGCCGGCGCATCTACACCGAGGGGCTCGTGCGCTCGCTGGAGCTGAAGCCCGGGACGGCGGAGGCCGTGACCCGGACCGAGACGCAGACGGTCCGCGCGGTCATCGAACTCGGCGAGGGCGCGATCGAATGGCGCTCGTCCCTGCCCGAGGAGGAGAACGGCGCGCCTTACGCCGTCGCCGCCATGTACGAGGTCGAGGAGCTGCTGGCGGACGAGATCTCGCCCGTGGATGATTCCGCGCCGGCCGCCGCGCCGGTCGTCCCCGTCGAACCCGAACGCAAGGACTCCGGCGGGCGCGCCGCCCTCAAACTGCAGGTGACCTTCGAGCTGACCTCGGCCGGTCTCACCGCCGCGGCCGCCTGGGCGGGGCGGGGCGGGCACGCCTGGAACTGCTTCGGTCCCGGCGCCGTGCCCGGCGACGAGCTGTCCGACGAGCAGCGTCAGACGTTGTTCCGCTTCAGCACCGTGGCGCATCGCGCCGGTTTCACCTACGCCAAGACCGCCGGCACCTGGGCCATCGATCACATCGGTCGCATCGAGCGTTTCGTGCGCGAGGAACTCGCCGAGTGGCGCAAGCGCTTCCGCCTCGTGGGCGAGGAGGCCCTCGAGATCTTCCGCAACGAGCAGCTCCAGGTGGAGGTCGACGCCGACGCCGAGTCGGGCGCCGATGGCCGCTCCTTCCGCCTGAATTGGCGGCTCAAGGCGGGGAAACACCGCCTCCTGGCCGAGGAGCAGAAGCTGCTGCTCAAGGCGGGCGGCCGTCCGGTCATCCTGCCGGGCAAGGGGGTCGTGGCCTACAACGCGGCCGTCGCGGATTTCTCCGAGGATTGGCGCGCCAAGGAAGGCGAGGTCCCCCGCTACCTGCTGCTGTCGCTCTTCGACCACGCCGCGGTCGGGGCGCTCAAGCTCAACGACGACCTCAAGGCCTGGAAGGATCGCCTCCTCCAGGAGCCGGTGGCGCCCGACGACCTGCCCGCCCACCTGCGTCCGTATCAAGCCAAGGGCGTGGCCTGGCTGGCCCGCCTCTGCGAACTGGGCGCCCACCCGTTGCTCGCGGACGAGATGGGCCTGGGCAAGACCGTCCAGGTGCTGGCCTTGCTGGCCTCCCGGCCGGCGGGCGAACGCTCGATCATCGTCTGCCCGGCGAGCGTCATCCCGGTCTGGATCGGCGAGATCAAACGTTTCCACCCGGAACTCAGCGCGGGCGTCTCGGTCCTCACGGCGGACGACGACTTCGCGCGCAATCCCGACGCGCGGCTCTGGATCTCGAGCTACACGCAGCTGCGCCGCCACGCCGACCAGCTGGCGAAGACGAAGTTCGGCTACGCGGTCCTCGACGAGGCCCAGGCGATCAAGAACCCCGAGTCGAAGACCACGCAGACCTGCGTCGCGCTGCAGGCGGCGCACCGCATCGCGATCACCGGCACGCCGTTGGAGAACCGTCCGACCGACCTCTGGACGATCTTCCGCTTCCTGATGCCCGGCTTGCTCGGCAAGCGCGCGCAGTTCGAGCGCATGATGCTGCGCGACCCGCAGGCCGCGCTGGGCAAGGTCCGCCGCCAGGTCTCGCCGTTCATCCTCCGGCGCCTCAAGCGCCATGTCGCCGCCGACATCCCGCCGAAGATGGAGGTGGTGCTCCCGTGCCCGCTCACGCACGAGCAGCGCGCCCTCTACCAGCACCTCACCGAGGGCAGCGGGCTGTCCGGCGAGCTCGCCACGCTGCTGTCCCGGGACGCGACCTCGGTCCTCACCTTGCTGATGCGGCTCCGCCAGGTCTGCTGCGATCCCGGGCTCCTGCCGGAGAACTCGCGCTGCCCGTCGGCCCATTCGGGCAAGATCACCTTGCTCGTCTCCAAGCTGGCGGAGGTCGCGGCGAACGGCTCGAAGGCGGTCGTCTTCTCGCAGTTCGTGTCCCTCATCGAGCGGGTGAAGTCGGCGCTCGCGCGCGACCTGCCGAACCTGCCGGTCTTCGAGCTCACCGGCGAGACCAAGGACCGCGCCGCGCCGGTGGAGCAGTTCAAGGAGACCAAGGGCCCCGCTTTGTTCCTCGCCTCGCTCAAGGCCGGCGGCACCGGCATCACCCTGAACACCGCGGAGTACGTCTTCCTCCTCGATCCTTGGTGGAACCCCGCCGTCGAGGCGCAGGCCGTCGACCGCGTCCACCGCATCGGGCAGAAGAACCCGGTGCTCATCTACCGCATGATCGCCCCCGGCACGGTCGAGGAGCGCATCGAGGAGCTCAAGCAGGAGAAGCGCGAGCTCTTCTCGACGGTCGTCGGCGACATCCCGGACATGACCGACTGGACGCGTCACTTCTCCTCGCTGGACGCGCTGATCCGGCTCAGCGACTCGCCGGCGGCGGCGGCGTCCGCCGAGGCGGCCGCGGCGGAACGCGAGCCGGAAGCCTGAGCCTCAGCGGGCGATCAGGTCGTACTCGAGGGCGCCCGTCACCGTGACCTCGGCGAACTCGCCCACGGGCAGCTTCTTCGGGACCTGGACGATGCCGTCGATCTCCATGGCGTCGCCGGCGCTGCGGGCGATGCCGGGGCGCTCGACGAGCACGCGGAGCTTCCGGCCGACGAAGGCCTCGCCGCGTTCCTTGGAGAGCCGCTGGAGCAGGAGCATGGCGCGGGCGTGCCGGTCGGCCTTCACGTCGTCGGGCACGTGGCCTTCCATCTTGGCGCCCTTGGTGCCTTCTTCCTTGGAGTACTTGAAGATGCCGACGCGGTCGAACCGGGTGGCGGCGAGGAAATCCAGCAGTTCCTGGAAGTCCGCCTCGGTCTCGCCGGGGAAGCCGACGATGAAGGTCGTGCGGATGACCAGGTCCGGGATGCCGGCGCGCATGCGGCGGATGAGGTCGCTGATGTAGGCGCCGTCGGTCTCGCGCTGCATGGCCGAGAGCATCCGGTCCGAGATGTGCTGCAGGGGGATGTCGACGTAGCGGGTGACGTGGCGGGCCTGCGCGATCGTCTCGATCAGCTCGTCGCTCCAGTGGGCCGGGTGCGTGTAGAGGAGGCGGATCCAGAAATCACCTTCGATCTGGTCGAGCTCGCGGAGGAGGGAGGCCAGCGATTCGCCCTTGGAGGAGTCGACCTTGCTGCGTGGGTTCGGGCGTTCCTCGGTCCAGCGGTCCATGCCGAAGTAGGTCGTGTCCTGGGAGATCAGGTTGATCTCCTTCACGCCTTCGGCGACAAGCTGGCGGGCTTCCTTGACGACGGACTCGACCGTGCGGCTACGGTGACGGCCGCGGATGCGCGGGATGATGCAGAAGGTGCAGGGATGGTTGCAGCCTTCCGCGATCTTGATGTAGGCGGAGTGGCGCGGGGTGAGGCGGAAGCGAGGGGTGTCGAAGTCCGGGATGAAGGTCGTGGTCTTGGCCAGGAACTCGGTCATGCCGGCTTCGCCGCCCATGACCTTATGGATGACCGGGACGATGTTCGTGACCTGGTCCAGGCCGATGAAGGCGTCGACCTTCGGGAGCTCGACGCGGCCCTTGGCGCCTTCGACGACGGGGAGGGCGCCCTGGTAGCGCTGGGACATGCAACCGGCGACGATGAGCTTCTGGCCTTTCTTGCGGGCGGTGGCCTTGCCGTCGCTCATCTCGTAGATGGCCTCGAGGGCTTCGTGCGTGGAGGCGTCGATGAACGAGCAGGTGTTGACGATGACCACGTCGGCCTCGGCGGCATCCGGGGTCATGGACATGCCGGCCTTGGCGAGGTGGCCGATCATGATCTCGGAATCGATCAGGTTCTTGGCGCAGCCAAGGGAGACGAGGCCTACTTTTACGGACATGGCGGGATAAGGAGCAGAGAGTGGG
>JBEGOO010000301.1:0-2532 GCA_041182045.1 Verrucomicrobiota bacterium | reverse complement strand
GCGGCCGCGGTCATCGCGCTGTCCGGCGATGCCTCGGCTCGTCCCTTGGTCCTCAAGGCCATGAGCCATTACGACTACGCCAAGCTCAACATGGCGGAGTTCTTCTTCGCGGAGTGCGCGTACTACGCGTTGCCCGAGCGTTGGTGATTTGCGCCTTACTTGCCTTCAATCTGTTGCCTGAGTTTCTTGCCCAACGCTTCTCCGCGGGCGTAGAAGTCATCAGACTTTGCCGCATCCTTGGGAAGTCCATATCCACCTTCCTTGTACGCCTTGGCGAACCAGTAAAGGGCGTGGTATCCTGCGTAATCGTCCCGGCGCACGAAGTCGTTCATCGCCTTGAGGAGCCGCTCCGGGTCGTTGCGCAGATCATGTTCCGTGACCTTGAACACGGCTGACGGTTGACCGAGCGATGCGGCTTTATGGAGCCACTCGAAACCTTCGTCGGCGGTGGCGATACGCTGGGTAAGCACGAAATGCAGGTAATACATCGCCTCGGCGTCACCCTCCTGGGCCATGGCGCGGAGGCTGGCTAAGGCGTATTCGCTCACCGGCTTGAGTTCATCTTTCAGCGAAGTCCTGAACCAGGCGTCGACGCGATCGTCGTAGCGTTTTGGTCCTGTGCTGACGAGCAGGGCGCGAAGGTCGCCGGCTTCCTTGGCCGGCAGCGCTTCCAGCGCCTTGTCGGCACGAGCGAGCAGGGCGGTGCCATCCCAGGCCGATTGTGGATGCGTCTTCGTCAGCATGTAGCCGAATCCGGCCGCGAACAGCATGAGGGCGGCGAGGAGGATCTTCAGCGTTTGGCTCATGTCCGGAGGTTGGAAGAAGTCGGAGCGATGAGAAGCGCATTTTGAGGACAGCCTGACTCCTTCCTCGTGACTTGCCAGCGGTGGGCTGGAGGGGTAGGGTGCGCCTACCCCCATGAAGACCCGCCTCACGTCCCTCCTCGCCCTCGTGGCGTCCCTCGTCGCCGTCGCGGCCGAGACCAACTACGCCATCCAGCCGGTGCTCCACCCCGGTACGGAGAAGCGCCATGAATCCTTCAACGAGATCTCGAAGAAGGGCGAAGCCCAGCTCGTCTTCCTCGGCGACTCGATCACCCACGGCTGGGAGCGCACCCCCGAGGCCCGCGCCATCTGGGACAAGACCTGGGCTCCGCTGAAGGCCGCCAACTTCGGCATCGGCGGCGACCGCACCGAGCACGTCCTCTGGCGCCTCGAGCACGGCAACTTCGACGGCCTCAAGCCGAAGGAGATCGTGCTCATGATCGGCACCAACAACACCGGCCACCAGGGCCGCCCGCAGAAGGAACTGAACGGCGCCGTCTACCAGTGCACCGCCCAGCAGACCGCCGACGGCATCAAGGCCATCATCGCCAAGCTCCAGCAGAAGTGCCCCGACGCCAAGATCCTCGTCCTCGCCATCTTCCCCCGCGGCCCGAACAAGGATGACAAGTTCCGCCAGCAGAACGAGGCCACCAACGCCCTCGTGAAGGGCTTCGCCGACGACAAGAAGGTCTTCTTCCTCGATATCGGCGCCAAGTTCCTCGAAGCCGACGGCACGCTGTCCAAGAGCATCATGCCCGACCTCCTGCACCCGAACCCGAAGGGCTACCAGATCTGGGCCGACGCCGTCGAAGCCAAGGTCAAGGAGCTGCTCAAGTAAGCCTTCCGATCAGGGCATGAAAAGGGCCGCCCCACGGGCGGCCCTTTCTGTTGCATGGAGCCTGAGCTCAGGCCTGCTTCAGCGAAGCCATGTCGATCACGAAGCGGTAGCGGACGTCCTGCTTGATCATGCGGTCCCAGGCTTCGTTGATCTTCTGGATCGGGATGAGCTCGATGTCGGAGACGATGCCGTGCTGGGCGCAGAACTCGAGCATCTCCTGGGTCTCGGCGATGCCGCCGATGCAGGAGCCGCTGAAGTTGCGGCGCGGCATGATCACGCTGAAGGCGTGGACCGCGAGCGGCTGCTCGGGGACGCCGACGAGGCAGAGGGTGCCGTCGACACGGAGGAGCGAGAGGTAGGCGTTCAGGTCATGCTTGGCCGACACGCAATCCAGGATGAAGTCGAGCGACGAGGCGTGTTTGGCCATCGCGGCGGCGTCAGTGGAGACGACGACCTCATGGGCGCCGAGGCGGAGCCCGTCGGCGACCTTGGACGGGGAGGTGGTGAAGAGCACGACGTGGGCGCCGAAGGCGCGGGCGAGCTTCACGCCCATGTGGCCGAGGCCGCCGAGGCCGACGATGCCGACCTTCTGGCCGGGGCCGACCTTCCAGTGGCGCAGCGGGGAGTAGGTGGTGATGCCGGCGCAGAGGAGCGGGGCGGTCGCGGCCAGGTCCATGCCCTTCGGGACGCGCAGGGTGAAGGCTTCGTCGACGACGATGGCGGAGGAGTAGCCGCCGAAGGTGTGGCCCCCGAGGTGCTTGTCGGGGCTGTTGTAGGTGAAGGTCGCGCCGGTGAGGCAGAACTGCTCCAGGCCCTTCTGGCAGCTCGGGCAGGTGCGGCAGGAGTCGACCATGCAGCCGGTCGCGCCGA
>JBEGOO010000300.1:0-2542 GCA_041182045.1 Verrucomicrobiota bacterium | reverse complement strand
CGTTTCTGGCCCGGCGGCTCCGAGCGGCGCCATTGTCTCCTATCAGGTGAACAAGGACGGCGGCAAGGACGCCGGCTTCAAGGTCGTGAACGTCGCCGCCGAATTCAAGGGCTACCAGCTCGATAAGAATGGCAACCCGACCTTCAAGGTCGCTGGCGAAGGCTTCAGCTTCACGGACGCTTGGGCCCCGGCGGATACGCGCGGTTCGGTCGGTCTGGCCCGCAAGCTCGTCGCCGCCGGCGACAAGCCGGTGACGATCGTCCTCTCCCGCGGCCTCGCCGTGAAGTCCAACCTTGGTTCCTTGGAAATCGGTCCGCGCCTCGTGGTGCGTGCGCTCTCCGGCACCGCTCCGACGGTGGTCGGCGGGGACCTCGTCCTCACCCTCAAGCCCGGCGAATCCGCCGAACTCGGCTACTCCTTCCGCTAATCCCTAAGTCACATCTTTAATATGAAAAAACTCACCCTCACTCTCTTGGCCTTGCTCGCCCTCGCTCCCTTCGCGGAAGCGCAGGCGAAGAAGAAGGCGGACGCTAAGCCGGCGGCTAAGAAGGCCGTGGCTGGTCCTGAAGCCTTGGCGCTGCAGGACAAGTATTACGAGCGCGTCCAGATCCCGACCCCGCCCGGCGAGGTCGTCGAAGTCTCCTCGATCGCCCTCATGCCCGGCAAGAAGGTCGCCATCGCGACCCGCCGCGGCGACGTCTGGGTCTGCGAAGGCGCCTACGAGGCCGACGTGTCGAAGGTCAAGTGGACCAAGTTCGCCTCCAACCTGCACGAGCCCCTCGGCATGTTCTATAAGGCCGGCTCGCTCTACCTCACCCAGCGTCCGGAGCACACCCGCCTGACGGACTCCGACGGCGACGGCAAGGCCGACGTCTTCGACACCATCTGCGCCAAGTGGGGCATCAACGGTGACTACCATGAATACGCGTTCGGTTCCGAGCCCGACAAGGACGGCAACGTCTGGATCGTGCTTTGCCTGACCGGTTCCTTCCATGCCTACTCCCCGTGGCGCGGCTGGTGCGTGCGCGTGACCCCCGAGGGCAAGATGATTCCGACCACCTCGGGCATCCGCTCGCCGGGCGGCATCGGTGCGAACGAGAAGGGCGACATGTTCTACACCGACAACCAAGGCGTGTGGAATGGCTCCTCCTCGCTGAAGTGGCTGCGCCCCGGATCCTTCCAAGGCAACCCGACGGGCAACAAGTCGGCCGCCCTCGCCAACTTCCCGGCTCCTCCGGAGCCCCAGAGCGGCTCGCGCATCCTGACCGAGCGCCTCAAGTTCCCCGAGTTCGTGCCCCCGGCCGTCATCCTGCCGCACGGCAAGGTCGGTAATTCCCCTTCGGGCATCGCCTGCGACATGACCAAGGGCAAGTGGGGTCCGTGGGCCAACCAGATGTTCGTCGGCGAGCAGACCGCCTCGCAGGTCCAGCGCGTCAACCTCGAAGTCGTCAACGGCCTCTATCAGGGCGCGGTGTTCCACTTCCTCCAGGGCTTTGAAGCTGGCCTCGTGCCCGTGCGCATGGACCAGGAAGACGGCACGCTCTTCATTGGCGGCACCAACCGCGGTTGGGGTTCGCGTGGCTCGCAGCCGTTCACCTTCGAGCGCGTCCGCTACAAGGGCGTCGTGCCGTTCGAGATGCATGATATCTCCGCCCGCGCCGATGGCTTCGAAGTGACCTTCACGCACCCGGTTGACGCCGCCACCGCCGGTGACGCCGCCAACTACTCCTTGGACACGTTCACCTACATCTACCAGTCCGCCTACGGTAGCCCCGAGGTCGATCAGACCAAGCCGACGGTGAAGTCCGCCACGGTTTCGGCCGATGGCCTCAAGGTACGCCTCGTCGTCGACGGCCTCGTGCGCGGCCACATCCATCACCTCGTCGCCGATGGCGTCCGCAACAAGGCAGGCGATGCGCTCTGGCACAACGAAGGTTGGTACACGCTGAACGAGATCCCTGCTAAATAATCGTTATCGGTCTTTCCCCTCAGGGGAAGACTGTTGCCAAGGGGGTGTGTTTCTGGGAAATCAGAGACATACCCCCTGACCATTTATGCACCTCACCTGGATTGATTGGGCCATCGTCGCGGCGTCGATTTTGATCTGCTTCGTGCCGGCGTTGTTTTACGCCAAGCGTTCGAGCGAAAGCACCTCCGAGTTCTTCGCCTCGGGCCGTTCGGTGCCGTGGTGGCTCGCCGGCCTCTCGATGGTCGCCACGACCTTCTCCTCTGATACCCCGAACTGGGTCACCGAGCAGGTCCGCAAGTACGGCGTCGCCGGCAATTGGCAGTGGTGGGCTTTCGTGCTCACGGGCGTGGCCACGGTCTTCTTCTTCGCCCGCCTCTGGCGCCGCTCCGGCGTCATGACGGACCTCGAGTTCTACGAGCACCGCTACTCGGGCAAGGCGGCTTCGTTGGTCCGTGGTTTCCGCGCCGTCTATCTCGGCCTGTTCTTCAACTGTTTCATCATGGGTATGGTCACTTTGGCCGCCTGCAAGATTGCCAACATCCTCTTCGGTCTCGAACCGATTTGGACGATCGT
>JBEGOO010000299.1:0-3523 GCA_041182045.1 Verrucomicrobiota bacterium | reverse complement strand
TGCGGACCTGCTCGAAGGTGTCGGTGAAGAGCTTCAGCGAGGTCTGGTTGAGCTCGTCGATGGCCTTGGTGAGCTCCTCCTTGGCCTTCCAGAGGTCGTCGCTCTGCTTGGTCAGGAAGTCATGGCGCTCGCGCAAGGAGGAGTATTCCTCGACGGCGACGAGGTTGACGGAACCCATGCCGGCCATGCGGTCGCGCAGCTCGGCGATCTCGCGCACGAGGGGCGGCCAGTCGGTCGCGTCGAGGGTGGCGAGGTCCTCCGGGGTCGGTTCGCCGCGGCGGACCGGGGCCTTGGCGGGCCGGCGCTCGGATTCCTTCTCCTCGGGATCCTCGAGGTCGTCGAAGCTGGCGAGGCCCTCCGGCTCGCCCTCGGCCAGCCAGAGCTGCAGGCGCCAATCGACGGAGGCGACCTCGAGCTGGTGGTCGGCCTGGACCTTCTCGACCAGGAAGCCGCACTGCGAATTCTGCTCGGCGAGGGCCACCTCGAGGGTGCGCAGGCGGGTGTCGACGACGCGGAGCTTGTCGCGGTCGACGGTCAGGACGCGGTCCTCGGCCTCGACGGCGGCGTCTGTGGCGGCCAGATCCTGGCGGACGGCGGCGAGCGCCGCGGCGGCGAGCTCGATCTCCCCGGCGAGGCGGGCGGAGGTCTCCTTCGCGGCGACGGCGACGGCGCGGAGCTCGGCGACCTGGCGCTCGTTGTGGGCGGCCTCCGAACGGCGGGAGGAAAGGCGGATGGCGGCCTCCGAGCGGCGGGACTCCAGCTCGGCGACCTCGCGACCGACGAGCTCGAGACGCTGGCGCTGCTCGGCCAAGGAGAGGCGGACCTCGCCCAGCGCGGCGCGGCGGAGCTCGCTCTCGGCGCGCGCGGCCTCGACGGACGTCTCGCCCGTGGCGATGGCGTCGCGGAGCTGCGCGACCTGGGCGTCCTTCGCGGTCAAGGTGTCCTGCGCGCGGTCGCGGCGGATGACGGCCTCGGCCTTCGCGGCCTCGAGCTCGTTCAGCAGGCGCTGCTCGCGGGCGATGCGCTCGTCGGCCGAGGACAGGGTCGAGCGGGCCGAACGTTCGTCGGCCTGCGCGACGGAGAGCTCCTGGGCGGCGAACTGGGTCGCGCCGCGGCGCTGGCCGAGCTCCGCCTCGTTGGCGTCCATCGAGGCCTGCAGGGCCATCGCCTGCTCGTTGAAGGTCGTGAGCTGGTCGTTCTCCTTCTCGAGGTTGGCGCGCACGGAGCGGATCTCGCTCTCGCGGGAGAAGACGCCGGAGCCGGCGCCGGCGGCGGCCTTGCGCGGGCGACCCGCGAAGACGAGGCCGCGACGATCGATCAGGTCGCCGTCGGTCGTGGCGACGAGGAAGAACTCGAAGCCGGGGTTGGCCCGCCACCAGCGGATGAAATCGCCGAGGGCCGGGCAGACGTAGCAACCATCGAAGAGGTTGGAGACCAGGCGGGCGTGCGCCGGGGATTTGGACTGCACCGCGGAGGTGGCGGGCCGCAGCCAATCCGGGGCGGCCGAGCCGGCGCGGGACGCGGGCGGGGCCTCGACCTGGAAAACGGCGCGACCGAGCTGGCGCTCGCCCATCTGGGCCACGAGGCCGGGGAGGAACTCGGCGTTGTCGAGGGTGACCGCCTCGGAGGCGGCGCCGAGGATCGTCTCGAGCGCGGCGGCGACGGCGACATCGGTGACCGTCACGAGGTCGGCCAGCGCGGCGGCCTTGCCCTCGGGCATGGCCGCGGAGAGCTCGCCCCGGAGGACGGCCTTGGCGGCGTCGGAGAAGCCCTCGAGGCGGGACTGCATCTGCTCGAGGAGCCCGAGCTGGGCGGAGAGCTTGGCGACCTTGCGGTCCTGCTCGGAGATCGTCTGCTGCAGCGCGCGGAAATCGGCGAGCAAGGTCCGGCCCTGCTCGACGGCCGCCTGCTCGGAGGCGCGGGCGGCCTGGAGCTCGCCATGGCGGGCGGTCACCACGGCGGCGCATTCGGCGACGCGGCGCTCGAGCCCTTCGCGCTCCTCCTTCGCCTGGGCGAGGGAGCCGGAAAGGTCGACGTGGCGCTGCTGGTAGCCGCGGAGATCCACCTCGAGGTTGGTGACGTCCGCGCGGGCGCGGGTCATCTCGCCTTCGGCGATCAGGATATCCTGGCGGGCGCGACGCAGGCGCTGCTCGACGTCCATCAGCTGGCGCAGGGAAGCCTCGACCTCGGCGGTCTTGTCGCGGAAGGCGGCGTCGGTCGCGGAGACCGAGCCGGCGGCGTCGGACTTGGCGCTGGAGCTGCCGCTCAGGCGCACGTCGTAATCGGCGATGGCGGCCTCGGCCTCCTGGGCCTCGCGGGCGATCTCGGCGAGGCGGGCGACGAGGTCGTCGGCGCGCAGGTCCGACGTCCGGGCCTGGGATTCGGCGTTCTCGCGGGTGGTGCGCTGGTCGAACAAGGCCTGCTGGGACTGCTGGACCTGCTCGGCCAGGCTGGTGCGGCGGGCGCGGGCCTCGCCGAGGGCGGCCTCGCGGCCGCGCAGGCTCTCGCTCAAGGCGGCGACCTCCTCGCCGCAGGCGGCGAAGTCGGCCTCCAGGGTGACGATCTGGGCGCGGCGGTCGCCGAACTGCTTGGCCTGCCAGGCCAGGTCGAGGTGCGTGAAACGGTGGCGCAGGCGGCGATAACGCAGGGCCTTGGCGGCCTGGCGGCGCAGCGTGGCGATCTGGCGGCCGACCTCGCTGACGACGTCGGTGATGCGCGCGAGGTTGGTGTCGACGCCGGCGAGCTTGTTCAGGGCCTCGCGACGCTGGACCTTGTAGCGCGTGATGCCCGCGGCCTCCTCGAAGAGGTAGCGACGTTCGGCGGGATTGGCGGACAGGACCTGGTCGATCTGGCCCTGCACCATGAACGAGTAGGACATGCGGCCGATGCCGGTGTCCATGAAGAGGCGCTGGATGTCCTTCAGGCGGGAAGGCTTGCCGTTGATGAAATAGTCGCTCGCGCCCTCGCGGTGGAGCCGGCGCATGACGGAGACCTCGGCGAAGGCGGTCCCCAGCTCCTTCTCGCAATCGGCGAAGATCAGCTCGACCTCGCACTGCGGGAGGGGCTTGCGGCGGTCCGTGCCGGCGAAGATGACATCCTGCATGGCGCCGGCGCGGAGGGACTTGGCGCTCTGCTCGCCCAGGACCCAGCGGATGGCGTCCACGATGTTGGACTTGCCGCAACCATTGGGGCCGACGACGGCCGTGACGCCCGGCCGCAGGTCGATGCGGGTCCGGTCGGCGAAGCTTTTGAATCCGTTGGCGACGATTTCCTTGAGGTACATCGAGGGTAGGCGGCACGATTGCCCTCCCCCACCCCTCCCGCAAGAGTCTAAGGGGGGGACTTATTCACGGCCGTAAATCCCTAGGATTCGGGGTTGACGAACCGCCTCCCCCCTTGTTCTTTCGACCCTCCAAACGCCAACATGTCCGTAGAAATCAAGATTCGCAAAGGCGAGACCGTCGACAAGGCTCTCCGCCGCCTCAAGAAGAAGATCGACCGCGAGGGCATCATCAAGGACGCC
>JBEGOO010000298.1:0-15656 GCA_041182045.1 Verrucomicrobiota bacterium | reverse complement strand
ACGGTCAGCGGGCGCGACCGGTCGGCCAGGAAACGCTCGACGATCGTCCGGCTGGCCGCGTCGAGCGCCGCGAACGGTTCGTCGAGCAGCAGCAGTTCCGCGCGCTGGACGGTGGCGCGGGCGAGGAGCCCGCGTTGCAGCTGCCCGCCCGAAAGGCTGTGCACCGGCCGGTCGGCGAGGTCGGCCAGCTCGAGCAGCGCGAGCGCCTGGTCGACGTCCCCGTCGCCGTGCGCGCACTCCTCGAACCACCCGTGGTGCGCGTATTTGCCGGTCTGCACCAGCCGGCGGAGCGTCAGCGGGAAATCCGGCGCGAGGGTGGGGCGTTGCGCGAGGTAGGCCACGCGCCGGCGGCCGAGGCCCGGCGGTCGGCCCAGCACGGTGAGGCGACCGGCCCGCGGGGCCACCAGCCCGGCGATCGTCCGGAGCAGCGTCGATTTGCCGGCGCCGTTCGGCCCGATCAGGGAAGTCCGGCAACCGACCGGGATCGCGAAGCTCACGCCTTCGAAGGCCAGGGGACCATCCGGTCGGGCGGAGGCCGCCAGCGCCGTCGCCTCGACGGCTGGGCCGGTGTCGTCCGCGATTTCCGCCGGCGCGTAGGGGATGGTCGGCAGCAGGTCGAAGATCGCGCCGCTCAGATGGCGCCAGAGGTGGCGGCTTTCCCGGCTCATGGACGTAGCAAGGCCTCCCGGAGCTTGCGGGCGTTGAGTCGCATCATCTCCAGCCAGGTCTCGCCGGGCTGGCCGGGCGGGGCCAAGGTCTCGAAGGAAACCGCGACGGGAGGGGGCAGACCGGCATCCTGACAGAGGCGCCGGGCGATCGCGTCGTTCTGGCCCTCGTCCACCACCAAGGTCCGGATGCCCTCTTGGCGAATCGACTTCAGGAGATCGGAGTAGCGGCGGGCGGAGGGGTCGGCGGCTTCCGCCGCGGGGCTCTCCAGAATGGTGCCAAATACCTTCAATTGGTACCGTCCGGCGAACCGTCCGAGGTTCGGGTGCTGGGTCACGAGTTTACGCCGCTCCAAGGGCACGGAGGCGAAGGCCGCCACCAGTTCGCGGTCGAGCGCTTCTATTTCCTTAACATACTGTTCAACAGCACCTTCCATTTTTACACTCGTAAATCTTTGTTGTAGGCCGGCCCCAAGCCTGGCCACGAGTTTGGCGACGATGGCCGGGTCGGTCCAGGTATGGGGGTCCTCCGATGCCTCGACGGTCTTTGAGTCCTGGAGCCAGAGGGTCACGGACTCCTTGCCATTGGCCCGGACCCAGTCCGCCAACCAAGGTTCGTTCGCCGGGCTTAGACCGATGATCAAGACCGCGTGGCTCAGCGCCCGCGCATCCTGGGCGTTCAACTGGTACCCATGCAGCTCGCTATTCGCCGGAATCAGGGTCCGATGGCTGATTTTTGCCCCGACCAGCCGATGCGTCCAGTCATCCACGATTGAGAAACTGGTGACGATTTCAGGGTCTTTCGCCCATCCCTGCCGCGTTAAGCAGAGCAGGGCCATGAGCCCCAACTGGAGGATGCTTCGTGGCACGGAAAGACGAGAGAGCACGCTGAGGTTTCTAACGCAAGTATTTTGCAATAGATTAATGTTCCCGCAGGGGGAGTTTTGCGTTTGCCACCCTCGAATGGCCGCTTACCTCCATATCTCCCATGCCCCAGTTCCGAGTTCTTTCTGCCCTCCTCTGGGCGATGGTCTTCACGGTTCCCGTTGCTTTCGCTCAAAACGCTCCGGCGACCCCGACGGCCAAAGCGGAGAAGTCCACGGTCATCGTCCGCGACGTCAAATTCGCTCAGACCAAGCTGGGCGGCCAGCTCAACGCCTGGAACCGCATGCAGGTCGAGCTGATGGCCGGCGATAACCCGGACCCCAAGGCGCTGAACAAGAAGTGGGTCGACAAGGTCAAGGTCACCGTCACCCAGGTCTACAAGACCGCTTCCAAGAAGCCCGAGGATTGGAACTACTACCGCGCGTCCGCGACCGTCCTCACGATTGAGGCCAACCAGCCCCGTTCCGTGCTCTTCTACCTGCCCGGCGACATCGTCAAGCGCGACGTCCTCCACAAGGAGCCCGATTATTACTTCGTCCAGGTCGAGGTCGCCGGCAACGAGACCCCCATCTTCGACGCCAAGGGCGCGCTGATCGCGGCCCAGGCCCGCGCCGTCCACAAGGACATCGCGACCAAGGTGGCTTTCGACGCCGCCAAGGACGCCGCCGACCGCGGGGTCGTCAACACTCCCGGGATCCTGCGTCCGCAGTACCTGATCTCCTACCAGGACAACCCCGTCGTGCCGGCTTCGCCTGAGTTCATCCGCGAAGACGTCCCGACGCGCTAAGTTCTCCCTCTCCCCACCGCTTTCCGCATGAGCCAGAAAAAGGCCACCATCGTCAACCTTGCCGCGTCGCATGTGTCCATCGCCGTGTTCGGCTCGGACCAGGGCAGCCTCGAGCTCCAGCAGTTCCTCGTCGAGGAGATCGCGCCGGGCCAGACCAACGACGACGAGTGGTTGGTCTCGGCGGTGAACGCCGTCGCCGACCTCGTCCAGGCGCACGGCCTCGCCGGTCGTCGCGTCACCGTCATCGCCCCCAGTTTCCTGCTCCTCCAGAAGGCCCTCAAGGTCCCCCAGGTCGAGCGCGAGCGTCAGGCCCAGATCGTCGCGTTCGAGGCCCAGAACGCCATCCCGTACCCTTTGAACGAGGTCATCTGGGACAGCCAGGTCATGGCTTCCGACGGCGTCGAAGCCGAGGTCCTGCTCTTCGCGCTGCGCACCGAGATCGCGACCAAGATCGCGACCCTCATCATGGGCGCGGGTCTCCGCCCCGCCTCGATCCAGGCCGCCCCGCTGCTCGACAGCCAGGCCTTCCTCCTCGCCGGCGGCGCCGCCACCGAGGAAGTCCTCATCGTCAACGTCGGCGCCCGTTCGACCACCCTCAGCTTCGTCGGTCCGACCGGCGCGAACATCCAGTCCGCCAACATCGGCGGCAACCTCCTCACCCAAGGGCTCTCGGATAACACCGGCGAGCCCTTCGCCAACGCGGAGGCGGTCAAGGTCGGCTACTACTCCGGCGTCATCCACCTGCCCGAGGCCGACCCCAAGGTCGCCGTCCTCCAGGCGAACGCCCAATCCTTCATCCGCCGCCTGGCCCAGGACATCAACCGTCGCCTGATCAACCTCAAGCGCGGCACCGCCGGCCGCCAGCCGACGCGCATCCTGCTCACCGGTCGCGGCGCCCAGATTCCCGGCTTGTCCGAGCAGCTCAGCGAGACGCTGCGCCTGCCTCCCGAGCTCTTCGATCCTTCGGCCTTCCTCCGCCTCGGCAAGGACGTCTCCGCCGATTACGTCCAGCACCACCGCCACCAGATCTCCGAGGTCATCGGCGAGGCCGCGCGCCTCATCCTGCCCCAGACCGCCGGCGTAAATCTCGTCCCGCGCAACATCGCCGCCCAGGTGGCCTTCGACGCCCGCAAGCCCTGGCTCATCGCGGCGGCCCTCATCGCCGCGCTGGCCCCCTTGCCGGTCTTCCTCGCCTACCACGACGCCGCCAGCTTCAACCAGGATCAGATCGCGGAGCTCAATCGCCGGCAGAAGGACCTGAGCGGCCACCTCGCCACCCTCAAGTCGACCCGTGAACAGGCCAACGAACTGCACGCGGTCAGCAGCCAGCTCGAGTTCGTCGTGATCAACCGCGCCAACTGGCCCGCCGTGCTGGCCGACCTGCAGATGCGCGTCGCCGAGTGCCGCAACACCTGGGTCGAGGAGATCCGCGTCCGTCACGAAGCCCAGGCCGCGGCCCCCGCGCCCGCCGAAGGCCAGGCAGCGGAGGCGGCTCCGCAGCCGCTGACCAAGCTCCTCGTCACCGCGCGCTTCCTGCAGCCCGAGGTGCCGCCCAACCCGAAGGCCAGCCACAACAGCGCGACCTTCATCAAGCGCCAGAACGAGCTCCTCGCCGCCCTGCGCAAGTCGCCGTTCGTCCAGGAGATCCCCGAGGGCGAGATCAAGGCGGACTTCAACCTGCCCTTCGAACCCAAGGTCACCTTCACCCTGGTCATCCGCAAGGATAAGGCCCTCTGAGCCATGGACACGTCCAAGAACCGACTCTTCCTCGCCACGCTGATCCTCATCGGCGCCGGCTTCATCGGCGGCAGCGTCCTCGCCTACCTCGAGTACTCCGCGCACGCGAAGTCCGTCGTCGACCTCAAGCGGATCCGCGACGCCTCCGGCCGGCTCCTGGCCGGCTCCGCCGTCGGTGACGTCGCCGAACCGATGGCCTTGAAGCAGGCCAACGTCGACGCCGCCCAGAAGGACCTCGAGGACCTGAAGGCCCACATCGCCAACCTGCGCGCGAGCATCGCCGGTCCGGCCGACTCCCGCATCGAAGGCAATCCGAAGTCCACCAACACCGAACTCAGCTCCCAGATCAAGCAGTCCGTCGACGAGCTCAAGAAGCTCGCCGCCGACCGCGACGTGCGCTTCGTCGCCAACGCCGCCGACCAGCCGGATTTCGGTTTCGGCCGCTACATCCACAGCCCGGGCAGCGCCCCGAAGTCCAAGTTCTCCCAGGTCGACCAGCAGCGCCTGATCATCGAGTTCCTCTTCAAGGAACTCGTCGAATCCCGGCCCGCCCCGACGGCCGAATACAAGACCCCTCTGTTGCTCCTGTCCATCGCCCGCGAGCCCGTCGAGGCCTACACCCTGATCCCGGACGGCAAGCCCGGCGCCGGCACCTACACCCTCGACGGTTCCGACATGGCCCGCTACGAGACCGAGGAGTTCGTCCCGGCCCGTTCCTTCCGCCGCAGCGTCAAGGACAAGGAAGGCAAGGTCATCCCGCTGGTCGACACCGTCTCCTTCCGCCTCAAGTTCGTCTCCACCACGGCCACGCTGCGCGCTTTCGTCAACCGTCTGCGCAATTCGGGTCGTCCCTTCGCCATCACCTTCGTCGAGGTCGCCCCGCCGTCCCCCGAGGTTCAGAAGGCCTTCGCCGCCCCGATCGTCCCGGTCACCGCCCCCACCGCGGCGCCCGCTTTCGACCTGTCGGGCTTCGGCGACAACAGCGGCAAGCCCAAGGCCGCCGCGCCCGCCAAGGAGGAGCGCAAGCTGGTCGTCGCGCAGACCCCTTCCGAATTCACGATCCAGGTCGATTACCTGACCGTGCTCGAGCCCAAGCCGGCCGCGGAGGCCGAGCCTAAGAAGTAACTTCCCGCCTCCCAAGGACATGAATCCCCGCAAGGACCTCTTTCTCATCCTCGGCGCGACGCTTTTCCTCCTCGTCGGAGCGGCGATCGCCCTGGGTTACATCCCGATGCTGACCAAGCCTTTCGTGCCCGAAGAAGGCCAGAAGGCGCTGGTCATCCCCGAGCTCACGGCCGCCCCGCGCGGCATCGACTACCCCGCGACCCCCAAGGTCCTGGAGAAAGAAGCGGTCAAGGACTGGCTGAGCCCCGAGGAGAACGAGGATTCCTGGGATTACGACCTCTTCACCTCGATCGATATCGTCTGGGATCCCGTCCAGAAGGAGTACTTCCCGAGCCGCAAGCGCGTCATCCCGCTCCCCCCGTTCGGAGTCAAGCTGGTCAAGGTCGGCCACCCGACCTACCCCTACAAGCTGAGCTCCACCCTGCCGGCGCTCTCCAAGAAGGAGGAGGATCGCCTCTTCTTCGTCGAGAACGTCGAGACCAAGCAGTACTTCGAGAAGCTCAAGCTCAAGCAGCCCCTCGAGCCGAAGTCCCCCATCACCCTGCTTGCCTTCCGCGTCGACAAGAACGCCAAGGACAAGGACGGCTTCCCCGTCTCGCGCAATGTCCTGAAGCTCGAGGACAAGAGCCTCACCGGGACGGACAAGACCATCGAGATCGACGACCTCGGCGTGGTCGAGTTCAAGTCCCGGACCGACATCCACCTGGCCTCCACTTCGGAGCCCGACAAGACTTGGGTCTTCCATGCCGCGGGCGATCGTTTCAGCTATCAGGGGGCCCAATTCGTCATCAAAGGCATTGACTTGGCTTCCAAGACGGTGACCGTTGACAAGACCTTCGCCCCCGACCCCAAGAAGCCGAAAAAGACCTTCACCGAGGTCCTTGGCATCCCGGTCGAGACCAAGCCCGCTTCCCCTGAAAAAACCCCCACTAAGAAATAACTTTCAAGACGCCTGACTCGTATGAAGAACCTCACCCGCTCCCGGCTCGCATGGGCCGCCCTTACCGTCGCCATCGTGGCCGGTTCCTTGGTCGCCCAGGACAACGATCCGGTCGCCCAGAAGACCCGTCTGCTCGGCGAGGCCATCAAGGCCCGCGAGGAAGGCAATCTCCAGGGCGCCTTGGACAAGTACGAGCAGCTCCTGCAGCTCGACCCCAAGGATGAAGCCGCCAACGAAGGCAAGCTGACCATCAAGGCGACCCTGGCCTCGGCCGAAGCCGAGAAGAATCGCGCCGCCACCGCCGCGGTCGCCGCCGCCGCCGCGGCCGCCGCCCCGAAGCCGGCCACCCTCCTCGACGCCGTTGCCGCCGAGCAGCAGAACGTCTACGCCGAGGTCGAGCGCGCCATCGTGACCGCCCGACAGGAAGCCGCCGCCGGCAACCACAAGCGGGCCCTCGAGATCCTCGACGGGGCCAACAGCTACCTGCCGAACAACACCGCCGCCCAGAAGGTGCGCGACGCCATCGCCATCGCAAAGCAGGACATCAACCTCCACAAGGAAGCCGGCGAGCAGGGCGCCGACCAGGTCGCCCGCGAAGAGGTCGTCCGTCTCGCCAAGGAGAACGCCAAGAAGATCGACGCCGGTTCGGAGCTGATCGACCAGGCCGAAAGCCTCGCCCGCAAGGGTTCCCCGGCCGAGCTCGACGAAGCCGTCAACCTCCTCGACAAGGCCTCCAAGGAGCTCCCGGTCAACATCGCCGCCAAGCCGTACCGCGACCGCATCAAGCAGGTCAAGGGCTACATCTTCTCCCGCCGCGCCTTCACGGCGATCGAGGATCGCGAGATGAACAAGGCCGACTCCCATATCCGCGACTACGAGAAGCTCTTCGGCGCCGATGACGCCTCGGCGAAGAAGCTCCGCCTCGAATACCTGAAGAAGAAGGCCGATCCTTCCTTCCGCAGCGTCGACGAGATCTCCCCCGGCCTCAAGGCCAAGGACGCCAAGGTCGAGGAGCTCCTCGTCAAGGGCCGCGCCCGCTACCTTTACGGCGACTACCAGGGCGCCCTCGAGGCCTACCGCGAGATCCTGCAGTACCAGCCGAACAACGCGGAGTCCAAGGCCTACCAGGTCCGTATCCGCCAGATCCTCTCCGAGAACTCCGGCGCCTGGAACCGCAGCGTCTCCAAGGGCAAGCTCCTCGAGCTGCTCGACGAAAGCTGGAAGATGCCCGAGGTCTTCAGCCGCGAAGTCGTCGTCGGCCCCGGCAAGACCGACGCCGACCCGGTCGTCGAGAAGCTCAACTCCATCACCGTCCCCGAGATCAACATCCGCGACCTGCCGTTCAACCGCGCGATCGACCAGCTGATCATCGTCTCCCAATCCTACGACAAGGACTCCAAGGGCGTGAACATGGTCGTCATCGATCCCGACCGCAAGAACCCCTCGGTGAACATCACCTTGCGCAACGTCCAGCTCGGCAAGGCCCTGGACATCATCACCAAGCAGGTCAACTTCACCTACAACATCAACGCCGGCATCATCGAGATCCGCCCGGACTCCGGCTCCAACGACCTCGAGACCGAGTTCTTCCCCCTCTCGACGTCCGCCGTCATCAAGATGACCGGCATCGGCAGCGCGGCCAACGCCGCCCCCGCCGCGGGCGCCGGCGCCAGCCCCTTCCCGACCGGCGCTCCCGCCGCCGGCGGCAACGACGGCCAGCGTCCCGAGGAAGTCGCCATCAAGAACTTCTTCATCCGCTCCGGCGTCGTGTTCGAGGCCACCACGGGCAGCACCCTCGCCTATGACGGCACGAACCTGATCGTCACCCAGAACCGCAAGAACCTGGACCGCGTCCGCAACATCCTGCGCCGCTACTCCGACATCAAGCAGGTCCACATCGAGGCCAAGTTCATGGAAGTCTCCGAGGCCTCCCTCAACGAGCTCTCGACCAACTGGCGCATCTCGAAGGTCGTCGCCGGCAACACCATCGTCCGCGCCCAGTCCGGCCTCCGCTCCGTCAACGACGTCTTCGGTTCCAGCTCCGTCAGCAACAACGGCAACATCGCCAGCCAGACCGCGGTCACGACCGTGGACGCGAACGGCAACGCCACCCAGACGACCACCGCCGTCAACACGGTCGTCCCGAACGCCCCGCCCAAGATCAACACCGGCAACTTCGGCGGCGCCGGCGCGACCTTCGGTGGCTTCGACGCCTCCCTCTCCAACCCCGGCCCGGGCATCTACAACGGCAAGATCGGCATGCTCGGCTCCTACGACCTGAGCATCTTCCTCCGCGCCCTGGAGCAGAACAGCGGCACGGACCTCATGTCCGCCCCGAGCCTGACCGTCCTCGACGGCAAGACCGCCATCATCAAGGTCGCCCAGCTCCTCCGCTACCCCGAATCCTACGGCGACACCCAGTCGAACGTCGGCACCTCCGGCGGTAACAACAACGGCGGCGGCTCGGCCGGCGTCACCATCACCGCCGGCACCCCGCAGGACTTCACCGTCCAGGAAGTCGGCGTGACCCTCGAAGTCACCCCGACCGTCGGCGCCGACGACTCCATCGCCCTGAACCTCAAGCCCAAGGTGGTCGAGTTCGAAGGCTTCGTGGAATACGGCGGCACCTCCGTCGCGATCTCCGGCTCGACGACCGTGACCATCCCCTCCGGCTTCTTCCAGCCGATCTTCACCACCCGCGAAGTGTCGACCGACGTCACCGTCTTCGACGGCGCCACCGTCGTCATCGGCGGCCTGACCCGCGAGGAAGTGAAGACCGTCAACGACAAGGTCCCGGTCCTGGGCGACATCCCGTTCCTCGGCACGGCCTTCCGCTCCAGCGGCAAGACCACCACCAAGCGCAACCTGATGATCTTCGTGACCGCCAACCTGGTCTCCCCGGGCGGCGCCACCCTCCGCAGCTCGCACCCGGGCATGCGCGCTGGTTCGACCTTCTCGAACCCGGTCATCATCTCCCCGGGCGGCGCGGTCTACCGCGAGCCGATCGAAGCCGCGACCTCGCCGACCTCCGGTGGCGCCGCTCCGGCTCCGGAAGCCAAGTAACCCTCCGTCCCAGCGACGAACCCGGGCCCGCCATTCGGCGGGCCCGCTTTTTTCTCGATGCTGCCCGCGCCTGCGAGGAAACTTCCCCGCATGCGCTGGCTGCTCGTCGATGGCTTCAACCTGGTCTTCCGGAGCCATTTCGCGATGGAACGTTCGAACCTCCGCCGGACCTCCGACCAGTTCCCGACCGGTGCGCTGCACGGCTGGATGAAGTCGCTCCAGGACCTCCGTGAATCCGAGCAGCCGGACCGTTGCGCGGTCTTCTTCGACCTGGGCGGCTCCGACCGCCATCTCGCCGTCCTCCCCGAGTACAAGGCCCAGCGCGACGACACCCCCGAGGATATCGTCCTCCAGCTCCCGGAGATCAAGACCCTGACGGGTCTGCTCGGTTTCCAGGTCTTCGAGCGCCGCGGTGTCGAGGCCGACGATCTCATCGCCACCGCCGTGCGCCGCCTCGCGGCCGAAGGCCACGAGTGCGTCATCGTCAGCGCGGACAAGGATTTCGGCCAATGCGTCGGCGGGCCCGTCCGCCAGCTCGCCCCGCCGCCCACCGCCAACCCCGCGGCCGGCTGGCGTCGCCTGGACGCCGCCGCCGTCGAGGAGAAGTTCGGCGTGCCGCCCCGGCTCATCGCCGACTATCTCGCGCTCGTCGGCGACACGTCCGACAACATCCCCGGACTCCGCGGCGTCGGCCCCAAGACCGCGGTGAAGTGGCTGCAGGAGCACGGCGATCTCGCCGGTGTCCTCGCCGCCGCCGACCGCCTGCAACCCGAGCGTTTTCGCGAACAAGTGAAGGCCGAGGCCGGGCGCATCCGCGCGAACCTCGGGCTCGTGACGTTCCGCACGGATTTCGAGTTCGAGCCCGGCGAGCCGGCGACCGAGCAGGTGACCGCGGTCGAGGCGTTCCTCGCCCGCATGGAGATGACGGCGACGCTCCGCCGTTATCAGGCCAAGCATGGCCGCGTCGCGCCGGAGGCCGCCGCCCCGGTGCCGCCCGCGCGGCCGACCAAACCGGTCCCGCCCGCCAAGCCCGCCGGCCCCGCCCAAGGCGAGCTCTTCTGATCCCCGTCCCGTCGGCGCGGAGGCCAAAAAAAGGCCCGCCGGTGAGGGCGGGCCTGGTTCGTTCGCTCGCGGCGAAGCTTACTTCTTGGCTTCGACCTTCTTGGCTTCGGCCTTCGGGGCTTCGGCGCTCTTGGCGGCCTCGGCCTGCTGGGCGTTGGCGAAGAGGCTGGAGACCTGGTTCACTTCTTCCTGGTTGAGGAGGAAGACGAACTTGGACTCGAGGACTTCGACCTCGTAGTTGTGGGTGATCGAGTAGCCGACGGACTTGGCCATCTCCTCGTTGCCCTTCTCGAGGAGACCGCGGGTCTCGTCGAGCTGCTTCTGGATGTTCTTCTTCTGCTCTTCGTCCTTGGCGTTGGCGAGGAGCTGGGTCAGCTGGACGAAGGCGTCGCGGCGGGCCTGGAGGACCTTGGCGAACTGGTCGAACTGGACGACGAACTCGAAGCCGCGGATGTCGGCGGTGTGGAGGAGGTTCTTGCCGTCGCGCTTCACGAGCTGCTCTTCCTTGAAGTCCTTGGCGGCGCGGGCCTTGGCGGCTTCCTCGTCGGAGACGACGGCGAAGAGGCGGAGGGCGGTGTTGATGAAGGTCGTCTGGCGGTTGGCGAGGACCGGGACGTTGAAGTTCCAGACCTTGGCGAAGACGGCGTCCTTCTCGTTGAAGTCCTTGACCTCGGACTCACCGACCTTGGCGAGGGCTTCGCGCTCGACGGTGGTCAGCGCGGACTGGATGCGGGCCTGCAGCTGCTGGATGCGCTGGAACTGCTGGAGCAGGGTGCCGTATTCCTGCTGGAAGCGGGCGAGGGAGACGGGGTTCGCGATCGTGAGGACGACGCGGCCCAGGTTGTTGCCGAGCGGGATGAGCTCGATGACCGGGCCCTTGGGGGCTTCGGCGGTGGCGGGGGATTCGGCGGTGGTCATGGTGGTGGGTAGGTTGGGAGTTAGGTGTGGTGGGGGTGGGGGAAATTACTTGGCGGCGGGGGCGTCCTTCTTGGCCTCGCCGTCCTTCTTCGGTTCGGCGGCCTTATCGAGGTTCTTCTTCTCGTCGTCGCTCAGAAGGGTGTAGAGCTTGGCCTCGGCGGTCTGGAGGTTGAACTCGTTCGGGATGTCGTAGCCGTGGCTCTTCTTGAACTCGCCGGAGGCGGCGTCGACGTCGGCCTTGGTCTTGGCGATGGCTTCCTCGATCTTCTTCTTGTCCTCGTCCTTGGTGAAGCGGGGCTGCGCGTCGATGAGCTGCTGGAGGCCGCGCTTGGCCTCGAGGATGCGCTGGACCTGGAGCTTGAAGGCCTCGACCTCGGCGGCGCCGGTCACGGTCTCCTTGATCAGGAACTTCTTGTCGCCCGCGTTGAGGACGGACTCGGCCTTGAAGCCGGCGGAGGCGGCGAGCTTGATGTAGTCCTCGTTGGTGAGGGCGGTGAGGACCACGACCTTGGTCGGGACGATCACGTACTGGCGGGAGAGGTCGAAACCATAGGTCTTGGCCATGGTCTCGTTGTCGGCCTTGAGGCGGTTGAACTTGGTCTCCAGCTCACGGATGCGGGCTTCGCGCTCCGGGGTGGTCAGGGCCAGCTCGGCCAGCTGCTTGACCTGGGCGACCTGTTGCTGCTCCTGGGAGATGGTCTGGACGTCGTTCTGGAAGCTGGCGAAGGCCTGGGCGTCGCCGATGACCTTGACGAGGACGAAGGTCTTGCCGTCCGAGGTCAGGGTCTCGACCTGGACGGTCTTGGGGGCTTCGGCGGCCTTGGCGGCCGGGGCGGCCGCGGGGGCCGGGGCGGCGGGCTTGGCGTCTTCGGCGAAGGCGGTCAGGGCGAGGACGGAGAGGAGCAGGGGAGTAGTCTTCATAAGGGCGTTTTCAGGGGCGGGAGGATTGACTATGCAGACCGCCGCCGCCCTCGCCACCAAAAAACGCCCTTTTTTGCTTATTTACGGGGGTTCTGGAGCGCCCGGCCCAGGATCTCCGGCAGGTCCAACTGATCGGCTTGGCGCTGTAATTCTTCGTCCGCCAAGATCGCCCGGACCTTGGGGTGTTCGATGAACTTTCCCAAGTCCTTGTTATTCAACAACTCGCGAACACCCTTATCTTCCCATGCTTGGTAGACGCTCGGATGGGCCGCCAAAGCCCGCATTTCGGGCATCGCCATCAGGCGGCGCCGGGCCTCGGGATCGGCCATCAACATTTTTACACTCAGTATGGTCCGTTTTTGGCGCTCCGGAAGGGGGGTCCAGCCACGAAGCCAGCCGGTCAGCGGCGTCGCCGCGAGCTCGTTCCGGGTGGTCACCGACCAGCTGAGCGCGGCCTTCTCGGGGCGTTCGATCAGTTCGACCACCGAAGCGATCGTCGCCAAGCCCAGCAGCGCCAAAACGAAGTACAGGATGCCGGTCCAGCACCCGATGAGGGCGCCGGCGAGCGGGCTTTCCGCCTCGGTCTGTCCATCGGGCAGTTTGCCCAGTCGCCAGCATAGGGCGTAGGCCAGCAGGCCGGAAAGCAAGGCCAGGCAGAGCATCCCGGTGGCCCCACGGAGCAGCCAAGGGTAGGTGGTGCCGTGCAGGAGTTGGTGGCCGAGGTCGGGTCCCAGCCAGGCGCCCAGCAGACCTCCGAAGGCCAGGGAAAACGGGCCGGCCAGCTGGCGGAGGGGGCCCCGCCGGAAGCCCCGCAACCCACCCCGGACCATGAGGACCAGGAGCAGGCCGGCGGCCAGCCAGACGGTGAGGGAGACCTCGCCCATGCTCAGCGTTCCCCGAGGACCTTCCGGATGGCGGCCTCGCGGGTCTCGATGCTCTCGGCCAGCTTGAACTGCACCAAGGCGCGGCGGAGGTTGTGGCCCGGGTACCGGACCTTGAAGTAGACGTCCCCGGCCAGGTGGTCGGCCAGGAAGCGGATGCCGAGCTCGAGCGGAATCAGGTGGATGCAGTCGAACAGGTGCCGGTGGTCGGCCTGGCTGAGGAAGTCCTTCGCGTGGGACTGGTAACCCCGGTAGATGGTCGTGAACAGGTCCACGTCGAAGATCACCGAGGCGAGCTCGGCCGCGTCCTCGCCCGCGGGGTTGCACGCCGAACGCGTCGCGTCGCCGATGTCGTAGTGGACCAGCCCCGGCTGGACCGTGTCCAGGTCCACGATGCACGTGCCGCGGCCGGTGGCCTCGTCGATCATGATGTTGCCCACCTTGGGGTCGCCGTGGGTCGTGCGGAGGGTGAGGTCGCCGCGTTCCAAGGCCTGCTGGAGCACCTGGCAGCGCTCCCGGCGGGCCTCGACGAAGCGCACCGCCCGCTTGGTCTCGAGCGAGGCCTCGAGCCGTTCCTGGCCCTCGGGCGTGGCCAAGGCCGCATCCATCTTGGCGAGGTAACCGGGGGTCACGTGGAAGCCGGGGAGGGCGTAGCCGAGCCGCTCGGAGGGCAGGTCGCTGACCATGCGGTGGAAGTGGCCGAGCACGACGCCGACCTCGTAGGCGTGCTCCGGGTTCTGCACGCGGTCGAAGGCGTTGGCGCTGGCGATCTGCGAGATGGCCCGCCAGAGATCGCCCTGCGCGTCGGTCACCCAGTCCTCGCCGGCCTTGGTCTGGATGATCTTCGGGAGCTGCCAGATCCGGTCGGAGCGGTCGGCCTCGGCCTCGAGCTTCGCATGACAGTGGTCGGTGAGCACCCGCATGTTCTGCATGATGACCTCAGGCTGGGGGAAGACGGCCTTGCGGATGCGTTGGACGATGAAGCGTTGCTCCGAGAAGGTCGTCCGGAAGATCGCCAGGTAGGTGTCGTTGACGTTGCCGGAACCGTAGGGCTCGACCGTCACCAGGCGGCCTTGGACGTCGAATTGGCGGGCGATGAGGGCGGCGCGCATGGAGAACGGGCCTAATTTGGAGGGGTTTCCGGGGGTGGCGAGGGCATTCCACCGACGGCAAGGCTTGATTTCCGCCCCGGCCTCCTCATCTTCGAAATTCCTCTGCGCCGCCACCTTAGCTCAGCTGGTAGAGCATCTCATTCGTAATGAGAATGTCGCCGGTTCAAATCCGGCAGGTGGCTCCAGCGCAGGGGGCATTTTTTCGCCCGTCCGTTTGCCCGTCCGGGCTTTCCCTCCAACCTTCCCGCCATGAGTCGCGCCGAGCATCCGCCCCGCAGCCGGGACCTTTCCCGCCGCTACGACCGGGATTTCCGGGCCGATGACGCCTACCGCGCGACCCTGCCGGACATGCAGAACAAGGACGCCTCCCTGATCCAGGGCGCCAACGTCCCCATCCAGCACGTCGGCATCTCGGGTTTCCGCCTCCCGATGCTGGTGGCCACCCGCGACGGCAAGCCGCTCCCGCTCGAGTGCACGATCACCGGTTCGGTGTCCCTCGCGGCGGACCGCAAGGGCATCAACATGTCCCGCATCATGCGGACCTTCTACGAGTTCAAGGACCGCGTGCTCTCGCACGAGCTCCTCGAGGAGATCCTCCTGCGCTACAAGAAGGACCTCGATTGCAGCCGCGCCCGCGTGATGGTCGAGTTCCGCTACCCGATCCTCCAGAAGTCCCTGCGCTCGGGCCTCGAAGGCTGGCAGTACTACCGCGCCGTGCTCGAAGGCACGATCGACGACCTCGACCGCCTGCGCCGCTACGTCCATTTCGACTTCGTCTACTCGTCGGCCTGCCCGTGCTCCGCGGAGCTCACCGAGCACGCCCGCGAGGAGCGCGCCGCCTACGGCATCCCGCACTCGCAGCGCTCCAAGGCCCGCGTGGTCGCGGAGATCTCGCCCGGCCGCGCCCTCTTCGTCGAGGACATGAAGGACCTCTGCCTGAAGGGCCTCCAGACCGAGACCCAGGTCATGGTGAAGCGCGAGGACGAGCAGGCCTTCGCCGAGCTCAACGGCGCCTACTCCAAGTTCGTCGAGGACGCCGCCCGCGTCGTCTACGAGCAGTTCGACGCCGACGCGCGCGTGCGCGACTTCGTCATCGCGTGCTCGCACCTGGAGTCCCTGCATTCCCACGACGCCGTCTCGGTGATCAACAAGGGCATGCCGGGGGGTCTTTCGGCCGATTTCGCCAACTTCAGAGACCTGGTCTGCTAGTCGGCTGACGGCTTGCCCATCCGAGGTGGCCGTCCTACGGTCACTTTCATGAGGGGGTAGCTCAGCTGGATCCAGAGCAGCAGCCTTCTAAGCCGCCGGTCGCGGGTTCGAGTCCCGCCCTCCTCACCACTTTCCGCCCATGACCCTCGCCCCCTACCATCTCGCGGTCCCAGGGGGCAGTCTGGGGGTCTTCGCCTTCGCCGAGGTCGAGGCCGGCCTGGCGACGGGTCGCTTCGCCGGCACGGTCTTGTCGTGGCGCGAAGGCGAGGCTGGCTGGGTCCCGCTCGCGAGCCGGCCCGAGTTCGGCGCGGCGCGCACCGCCTTCGTCACGCTCGTGCCCGTGAACTCACC
>JBEGOO010000297.1:0-4082 GCA_041182045.1 Verrucomicrobiota bacterium | reverse complement strand
GTGCGCTCGGTGAGGAAGGGAGTCTTCATGATATCTGTATGGTTGGATGTCGACGACGCGGGTGTGGCGGCCTGCGTAGGCGACGGTGCGCGCCGGATGGGCGCGACTTGGGGATAGGAGGAATGCCACGTGCGGGCCGAACGAACCGCGACCCGCGACGGTGATCAACCGAGGGCGCGCGGCGGCGGCACGGGCACCTCCGCGGGACGGACCTCCGCGACGACATCGGCGGGACGGTCTGTACCGATGGACGAGAAGGACGGGGCGAGCAGGTCTGGCTCCCAAAGCGTGGTCGGGCTCTTCGCCTTGGCCTTCTGCAGCTCCTGGCTGGCCAGCGGCGTTTGCTCCGATTGCTTGCGGCCCTCCTGGGCGGCGCGGCAGAGCGGACAAGGGGCGTCGGACAAGGTCTTGCCGACGGCCGCGATGACCGAGCCGTCGCGGGAGTTATCCACCGACATCTTGGCCCAGGCGACCATCTGGAGGGCGTCCCAGGAAAGACCCGACGCGGAAAGCCAGGCCAACAAGGTCAGCCAGGCGAGCGGTCGATGGAGCTTCCGGAACACGGACGGAAACAAGCGACGGCCGAAACCGGAGGCAAGCCGATGGCGATCGCCGCGACGGTCTGCAACCGGCCTAATCGACCGGATAAGGGTCAGGCCGCGTAGACGGTCGGGTCCGGCACGCCCGCGCGGACAAAGGCCTCCTTGCGCTCCACGCAGGTGCCGCACTTGCCGCAATGCCGGTCGCCGCCGACGTAACAGGACCAGGTCAGCGCGAAGGGGACGCCGAGTTCGGCGCCGCGCCGGACGATCGCGGTCTTGTCCATGCCGACGAACGGGCGCTCGAGCGAGACCTCGTGCCAATCGGCGAGGCGGATGGCCTTGTCCAAGGCGTCCGCGAAGGCGGGGCGACAATCGGGGTAGATGGCGTGATCGCCGCCGTGCGCGCCGTAGGCGACGGACGTAGCCTTGAGCGACATCGCCCAGGCGGCGGCGGTGGCGATGAGCAGCATGTTCCGGTTCGGCACGACGGTGGCCTTCATGCTGGCCTCCTCGTAATGCCCTTCGGGCACGGCGACCTGGGCGTCGGTCAGCGCGTTGGCGCCGAACAGCGGCGTCAAGCCGCGCAGGTCGGCCACACGGTGCGCGATCCGGTAGTGGGCGCAGATCTCGGCCGCGGCGGTGAGCTCGCGGCGGTGGCGTTGACCGTAATCCACCGAGAGCGCATGCACCTCCCTGCCCTCGGCGAGCAGGTGGGCGAGCAGGACCGTGGAGTCGATGCCTCCGGAGTGGATGAGAACCGTGCGCTTCATCGCCGCCACCATGCGGGGTCGGGCGGCGGAGGCGAGAAAACTCAGCCGACCACGCGCAGGCGGCGCTTGGCGCGATCGAGGTGGGCGAGCGCCGCGGCCTCGCCGGCGCGCATCGCGGCGCATTCGGCCCGGGTGCCGTCGAGCAGGCCGGCCAAGTGCAACCAACCATGGACGACGTAGAGCCGGAGCTCGCCGGCCAAGGTGGTGCCATGCTCCTTGGCGGCGCGCCGGGCCTGGTCGATGTTCACGCAGATCTCGCCGGCGAACGGCTCCCCAGGATGATCCTCGCCCGGGAAGGTGATGACATCGGTCACCGAAGGATCGTCGAGGTAGTCGGCATGCACCTTCGCGGTCTCCCGGTCGCCGAGGAAGGCGATCGACAAGGCTCCGCGCGGGCATCGGTAGGAACGCATCCGGTCGAGCGCGTGCACGACGGCGACGACCGGGGCGGCGGCGACGCGGACGCGCGGGTGGCGGACGGAGACGTCGACGTCGCGGCTCATGCGGCGGCGAACGCGGGGCTGAGCCGCGCCCAGAGGTCCGTCAGGGCCTGCGGCAGGATATGGGTCTCGGCCAGGACCGGCATGAAGTTCTGGTCGCCGTCCCAACGCGGGACGACATGGAAGTGGAGATGGGTCGGGATGCCGGCGCCCGCCGCCTTGCCGAGGTTCAGGCCCCTGTTGAAGCCGTTCGGCTGCATGACCTTGGTCAGCACCGCCTGGCAGCGGACGAGCAGGTCCATGAGCTCGGCGCGTTCCTCCGCGGTCAGCGCGGCGAGCTCGCCGACCTCGCGATTGGGCAGCACCATCAGGTGCCCGGGATTATACGGGGAGTTGTTGAGGATGACGAAGCAACGCCGGCCGCGATGGACGATCAGCGAGGCCTGGTCGTCGCCCGCGGCGAGCAGCGCGGCGAAGGGGCTGCCCGCGGCGGGATCCTTGCGGCTCTGGATGTACCGCAGACGCCAATAGGGATGGAGGTGCTCGGGCATGGTCAGGAAGCGTAGCCGCGGGGACGGGCGAGATGCCAGCGGTAGGCGGTCGCGACGATCTCGTCGAGCTCGACGTAGCGCGGCGTCCAGCCCAGCTCGGCCCGGGCCTTGTCGGCGCTGGCGAAGAGCTCGGGAGGGTCGCCCTCGCGGCGCGGGGCGAGGGTGTGCGGGACGGGTCGCCCGGTCACGCGCTCGACGCTGGCGAGGACCTCCTTCACCGAGCGAGGCACGCCAGTGCCGAGGTTGTAATGCAAGCGGGCGCCAGGCGCCGCCAAGCGCGGCAGGACGGTCAGGTGGGCGGCGGCCAGGTCGTCGACATGGACGTAATCGCGCAGGCAGGTGCCGTCGGGCGTCGGGTAATCGTCGCCGAAGACCTGCAGTGGCGGTCGGCGGCCGAGGGCGGCGGCGATCGCCAACGGGATCAGGTGCGTCTCGGGGAAATGATCCTCCCCGATGGTGGCGTCGGGCGCGGCGCCGGCGGCGTTGAAATAACGGAACGCCGCGAAGCTGAATCCTTCCGAGACGGCCAGGTGCCCGAGCATACGTTCCACGTCCAACTTGGTCTGGCCGTAGGGATTGATCGGGCGTTGCGGGAGATCCTCCGTCATCGGCATCCGTTCCGGGACGCCGTAGGTGGCGCAGGTGCTGGAGAAGACCATCCGGCGGACCTCCTCGGCGAGCATCGCGTCGAGCAGCTTCTTCGTCCGGCCGACGTTATGCTCATGGTAACGTTCCGGCTGGCGGACGGATTCGCCGACGTTCGTGAGGCCGGCGAAATGGACGACGACCTCGATGGCGTGCTCGCGCAGGACCAACCGGACGTTCGGTTCATCCGCCATGTCCGACCGGACCAGCGGAACGCCCGCCGGGATAGCCGCGGGATGCCCTTGGGAAAGGTCATCCAGCACGACGACCCGGTGGCCGGCGGCCACGGCCTGCCGGACGCAGTGACTGCCGATGTAGCCGGCGCCGCCCACCACGAGCACGTTCATGGGGCCAGATAACCCCCGCCGACGGCCCGAGGCAAGCGGGATAGACCCCCACGCCGGCATCCAAAACCTTGCCAGCGCCGTCCCGACCCTCCTATCTGCAGGCCTCCATGGAACCTTCGGAAATCAAACCCGGCACCTACGACTTCCCCGCCTTCGAGCAGAAGTGGCAGGCCGCCTGGAAAGCCCAGGCCACCTTCCGCACCGAGCCGATCACCTGCGGCAAGCCGAAGTACTACGTCCTGGACATGTTCCCCTACCCGTCCGGCGCCGGCCTCCACATCGGCCACCCCGAGGGCTACACCGCGTCCGATATCCTCGCCCGCTACAAGAAAGCCAACGGCTTCAACGTCCTGCACCCGATGGGCTGGGACGCCTTCGGCCTGCCCGCCGAGCAGCACGCGATCGCCACCGGCGAGCACCCCGCCGTCCAGACCAAGCGCAACATCGACAATTTCCGCCGCCAGCTGCAGATGCTCGGCTTCGCCATCGACTGGGACCGCGAGCTCTCCACGACCGACGAGAACTACTTCCGCTGGACCCAGTGGATCTTCCTGAAGCTCTTCCGCCACGGCCTCGCCTACGTCTCCGAGAAGCCCGTCTGGTTCTGCCCTGCCCTCGGCACCGTCCTCGCGAACGAGGAAGTCCTCAACACGCCCGAAGGCCCCCGCTCCGACCGCGGCAACCACCCCGTCGAACGTCGTCCGATCCGCCAGTGGGTCCTGCGCATCACCGCCTACGCCGACAAGCTGATCGAAGGCCTCGACCACGTCGATTGGCCCGATTCCAC
>JBEGOO010000296.1:0-2711 GCA_041182045.1 Verrucomicrobiota bacterium | reverse complement strand
TCTATGTCCTCCTTGAGGCCATCATCTTCGTTCCGTTGATTGTCATGGTCGGGATCAAGACCGGTGGCAATCCCGGCGAGGTGCTCATCCCCGCCTGCGCCGTCACCGCCGCCTTGGTGGTCGGCCTGACCGTGACGGTCTTCACCATGGGCGTGGACTTCTCCTTCCTGCGCGCGGCCATCGTCATCGGGTCGATCTGCGCCCTCGGCATCATCCTGGTTTCCATCTTCACTCAGAGCTCCCTTGGTAACTGGTTCTCGATCATCATGATCCTCCTGATGGCCACCGTGATCCTCTACCAGACCCAGGTCATCAAGGACACCTGCGAGACCGACCAGCACGTCTTGGCCGCCTTCGTCCTGTTCTCGGCCTTCGTCACCTTGCTCTTCTACGTCATCCGTCTCTTCGCCGGTCGTCGAGACTGACCATCCTTCTGGCAACTTCGGAGGGCTTCCCGGTGTTTCATCGGGAAGCCCTTTTCGTTCATGCGTTTGTTCCTGTTCTTGGCCCTCTCCCTGTTGGGCGCCGTTTCGCTGCCGGCGCAGGGTAAGCTGCGCGACCTCCTGACGGCGAAGGCGCCCGACGGATTCGTGGAGCAGTCCTGGACGGTCGACGGCGTCAAGCGCACCGCGTTGGTCCGTATCCCGAAGGAGGCCAAGGGGCCTTTGGCCGTGGTCTTCTGCTGGCACGGTCACGGTGGCCGGTCCGCGCAGGCGGCCGGTCGTTGGGGCTACGAGCAGGCCGATACCACCTCGATCCTGGTTTTCCCGCAGGGGCTGCCGACCGTCTCGCCCCTGGTCGACAAGGAAGGCCGTCTGCCGGGCTGGCAGACCACCCTGGGCGGCGAAGGCGACCGGGATATCCATCTGTTCGACGCGATGCTGGCCGACCTGCGAAAGACCCAGGCGGTCGACGAGCGCCGTGTTTACTCCATGGGTCACTCGAACGGGGCCGCGTTCAGCTATCTCCTCTGGCAAGCCCGCCCGAATGTGCTCGCGGCCATCGGCTCCGTCGCCGGCGCTTTGCGGGCCGACGCCAAGGCCTTGACGCCGTTGCCGGTCATCCATGTCGCCGGCGAGAACGACCCGCTGGTCAAGTTCGCTTGGCAGCAGGCGACGTTCGCCGCCGTCCGACGTTGCAATCATTGCGAGGAGGTCGGCAAGCCGTGGGCCAAGGAAGGCGTCCTCGAG
Source organism: Verrucomicrobiota bacterium (assembly GCA_041182045.1). Lineage (GTDB taxonomy): Bacteria > Verrucomicrobiota > Verrucomicrobiia > Opitutales > UBA953 > UBA953. The sequence continues at coordinate 1,521 of JBEGOO010000296.1, read as the reverse complement.
GCCACGATCTTCGCCTCCAACGAGGGGGCTCCGCTGGTGACGGCTTTGCACGCCGGAGGGCATGAATACCCCAAGGGGGCCTCGGAACTCATCGCCCGGTTCCTGAAGGCGCAGATCAAGCCGACGCGCTGACCTTGCGCGCCACGTAGAAGCGCGTCTCGCCGCAGAACGCGCGCACCTCGGGCGATTCGCTGGCGAGCTCGGAGCTCAGCGGGGAGGTCAGCACCTCGAACCCCGCGGCCTGCAGCTCGGCGTAGGTCTCGGCCTGGGTGCTGCTATGCATGAAGACCGGGGAGGTCGAGGTCTCGTGCCAACGGTCCCCCGGGGTCTCGTCCGCGGCCTGCGCGGCCCAGTGCGCGGCCTGCGCGCCTTTCTCGCGGTCGGCGCCCGAGCCGAGGAAGAGGCCGCCGGGTCGGAGCACGCGGTGGATCGAACGCAGGGCCCGGGCCCGGTGGGCGGCGTCGGGCAGGCACATCAGACCGTTGAAGGCGTAGATCACGCCATCGAAGCTCGCGTCGGGGTAGGTGAGGGCGGTGGCGTCCTGTTGTTCGACGCGCGCCCCCCAGCCGGCCTGCGCTTGCTCGAGCACCCCTTGGGCGACCTCGACCATCGCCGGGGAGAAGTCGGTCGCGGTGATATCCGCATAGCCTAGCCGGAGCAGACCGAGGGCCGCGCGTCCGCCGCCGCAACCCACCTCGAGCAAGCGGTCCGTCCGGCGCAGGTAGCGTTCCGCCAGCAAGGCCTCGGAGCGCCAGAGGCCGACGCGTACCGCGGCCCGGCCGTATTCGATCGCCGTGGCCAGCTCCTGCCAGTGGGCTCGAGGGTCGGGTCGCATCGTGGTCGCCAGCCAAGCGAATCTTGCCTCGCTGGCAATCTTCGGGACAATCCCGGACATGATTCGCCTCCTCCTGGTGCTCGCCTCCCTTGGTTTCGTCGCCTGCGATGGCCAGGCGCGTCGGCCGGTCTCGGCCGTCGTGACCGAGGAGGCCGATATCGAGGTGCGTTTCCCGCTGCGCCTCGGCGCCGTGGCGACCCGGCAGCGCCTCGCGGTGACGGAATTGGAGAAGGCCCGTGGACTCATGGGCACGGCCCGCCTGCCCGAGGACGAGGGCATGGTCTTCCTCTATCAGGAGGACCTCCAGATGCGTTTCTGGATGAAGGACACCCCGCTCGACCTCGATATCGCCTTCGTCGCCGCCGACGGCACGATCCTCGAGGTCCGCACCATGCAGGCCGGCGACACGAACACCACCGTGTCCGCCTCCGACCGCGTCCGGTTCTCCGTCGAGATGGCCGCGGGTTGGTTCGCGCGCCGCGGGGTGAAGCCCGGCGACAAGGTCGACCTGGTCGCGTTGCGCGCCGGCTTGACGGCGCGCGGTTTCGTGGCGACGCGTTACGTCCCCTGAAGCTCAGAGCGACCGCCAGAGCAGGCGCAACCCCGCCGCGACCGCCAGGACGGACAGCGTGAAGGCCAGGGCCAGGCGTTCCGACCGCGTGGTCCGGAAGAGCTTCATGCCAGCG
>JBEGOO010000295.1:0-2632 GCA_041182045.1 Verrucomicrobiota bacterium | reverse complement strand
CAAGCTTACGGGCCTTTTCCTTGTCGGCGGCCAAGCCGGAACGACGGGCCCGTTCGACCATGGCGTTGAGATACATGCCGGTGAACATCGGTCCGTTCTCGATCGGGCTCCACCAGCCGATCGCGTTGGGCTTGCCGAGACGGCAGTCTTCGGGAGTCGGGAGCTCGCCGACGTAGTCACGGACGATGCCATGCTCGTCCACCAAGCGCCGCCAGGTCTCGGCATGGGCCTTCTCGATCGCCCGGGCAGGCGGGGCGACGGCGACCAGCTCCTTCACCACGGCGTCGTAAGCGGGCTTGGGCTTTCCCTGTCGGTCGAAGAGCAGCGGGTGGTTCACGCGCTTCCACGGGAAGTCGTTGAGCCAGCTCTGGCCGTCGTGGAGGTTCCAGAAAGAGACCCGCGCGATGACGTCGTCATACTTGCGGAAGAGCCGGAAGAGCTGCGCATACTGCTCGGCCTGGCGGGCGAGGATCTCCGGAGGGCAACCATCGACGTAAGGATTGATCTTCGCCATCTCGGCGCGATGGCGGTTGTTATCGGCCCACCAGCGGCCACGCGGGATGACGTCGATGTCGAGTTCCGAAACCACGACCTTCATGCCGATCGCCCGGAGAGCGATCAGGGTCTTCTCAAGCTGTTCGTAAGGCACGCGGTCGATCTCATAATGACCCTGCAGGCCGACCGCATGGACGGGCGTGTTGCGCGCCTTGAGCCTCGTCAGCAGCGCCAGCATCTTCTCCCGCTTGCCGTCCAGCTCGTTGTTATAGTCGTTGTAGATGAGCTGGGCCGAAGGGTCGGCCGCATGGGCGTATTCGAAGGCGAGCGCGATGAAGTCCTCGCCGACGATGCGCAGCCAGCCGGAGTCACGTAGTTCGGGCTGACCGTCGTCGAGCGCCTCGTTGACCACGTCCCAAGTCGCGATGCGGCCCTTGTAGCGGCCGACGACCGTCTCGATGTGCGACTTCATGCGAGCCAGCAGGACTTCCTTCGAAGCCGGTGCCGCGCCGTCCTGATAGAACCACGCCGGCGTGCGGTCATCCTTGGCCCAGACCAGGCAATGCCCCACGACCTTGAGGTCCTTCGAGTTAGCGAACGCCACGAAGCGGTCGGCCTGCTCGAAATTCCACGACTGTTCAGTCCGGCGCAGGGCATCAGGCTTCATGCAGTTTTCCGGCGTCACATGGCTGAACTGCGCGGTCAGCAGCGGCCAGTCGGCCGGACGGTCCGCGATGCGGTCGGCGAGGCCGACGCCCACCGCCCAAGGCGACGCCTGCCGGAGCGTCTGGGCGCTCCCGAGGACGGAGGATAAAGTCAGGAAAAGGGTAAACCAAGCGCGCATCATGCCCGTATCAAACGACGGGCCTTCGTCATGTAAACTCCTTACGGACTAGGCCCGTTGCCGGAGGCCTATGATTAAGACGACGGACGCCGGCGCTCCTACCACCTCACGCCGAAAGGCACCGCCGCGAAGGGGGCGTGACTCCGAGCCTAAGTCGACTCAGTGATCGCAGGTGCAGGCGTATTCCTGATGTTTGCAGCCACCGCAGTTGGCGGTGTTGAGAGTAAGGCGGAAGTTCGTCGGCTTGGCATCGGCCGTCGTGCGGACCTGGACGACGATCGGGGCGGGCTCCTTGGCCGCGAGCGGCTGCTTGGAGACGAAGCCTTCTGGCTTAGGCTCAAGGGCGAGGTCCTTGCCGTCGACCTTCACGACGACGCTGCGTTCGCCACGAGCCATCGGCTTACCGGCGGCGTCCAGGAACGTCAGGGCCACATGACGGTCGGGCTTGATCAGGAACTCGGCCTTCACCCCGGAAGCCTCCAGGAGACGTCCGGCACGGCCTTCCGCCGGAGCCTTGGCAGGCTCGGCGGCGACAAGCGCGCAGATCGAAAGAAGGGAGAGGAACAACGTTTTCATGGGATTAGTCAGGGCTGGAGGAAGAAGCAACGAAACGGGATTCGAGCCAGTCGTAGAGCACGGGCAGGAGGAGCAGCGTGAGGGCGGTCGAAGTGACGATACCGCCGATGACGACCGTCGCCAACGGCTGCTGGACCTCCGCGCCCGGCCCGGTCGAAAGGGCCATGGGGAAGAAGCCGAGCGAAGCGACCAAGGCGGTCAGCAGCTTCGGACGCAGGCGCGTCAACGTGCCTTCGGTCACGGCTTCGCGCAAAGGCGTGCCCCCGGCCCTGAGCTGGTTGATGAAACTGATGAGCATGATGCCGTTGAGCACCGCGATGCCGGACACGGCGATGAAGCCGATACCGGCCGAAATCGTGAACGGCATCCCGCGCAACCAGAGGGTCAGCACGCCGCCCGTCGCCGCCAAGGGCACGCAGGTGAAGACCAGCGCCGCCTGCCGGAAACTCCCGAAGCCGGCATAGATGAGCAGGAGGATGAGCCCCAGCGCCGCGGGCACGACCAAAGCGAGCCGCTCACGGGCCCGCACGAGGTTCTCGAATTGCCCGCCGAACTCCCAATAGACGCCGCCGATCGGCTTGAGCTCGGCCTTCAGGCGTGCTTCGGCCTCACGCACGAAACCCTCGGTGTCGCGGCCGCGCACGTTGATCAGGATGGCGAGGCGCCGACGGGCGTCTTCGCGGGTGATGACCCCCGGTCGTTCGACGGCGCGGATAT
>JBEGOO010000294.1:0-2801 GCA_041182045.1 Verrucomicrobiota bacterium | reverse complement strand
CCCAGCAAGCCGCGGGTGTGCCGGGCCAGGTCCTGGGAGATGCCCGGCTCATCGCGCTCACGCGCGAGGCCCTGCGCTGCGCGGACGAGCGCCTCCAGCTGGGCCGCCTTGGACCGGAGCTGGCGCAGCAGCCAGATGCGGCCGACGGCCTTGGAAGCCTCGTTCGTGAGCAAGGCGAGGAAGGCGACATCCTGCTCGCTGAAGGCGTCCAGGCGGTCGGAGTCGCAGTTCACGACCCCGATGACGTTCCCCATCAGCTCCATCGGGACGGCCAGCTCGGAACGGATACCCTTGCGGATCTCGACGTAGCGCGGATCCTTGGCGACGTCGGGGATCCGCTGGGGCTTCGCGTACAAGGCGACCCAGCCGGTGATGCCCTGCCCTTGGTCGATGACGCGGGCGACGGAATCGGCGTCGAGCCCGTTGCTGACCTCGATGCGGAGGGAACCGGTGGCCGGCTCGACCAACGCGATGGACGCCGAGGAGGCGCCGAGCGTGCGCACGATCTCGGCGAGGATGAAGTCGAGCGCCTCGCGGGGATCCTCGGTCTCGTTGACGAACGCGCCGACGCGGTAGAGGCAGTCCAGCACGCGGGCGTCGCCGGGACGTTCCTGCGCGGGTCGGGAGCCGGGCATGGTCAGAGCGAGTGGTCCATGTCGAGCGCGGGCGCGTCGACGGAGGCCTGGCCGATGAGCACCGCGGGCACGCCGGCCACGCTGGTGTGCGGGGCGACGTCCTTGAGGACCACGGAACCCGCGCCGATCTTGGCGCCTTCGCCGATCGTGATGTTCCCGAGGATCTTCGCGCCGGCGCCGACGAGCACGCCGGAGCGGATCTTCGGGTGGCGGTCGCCGCGCGCCTTGCCGGTGCCGCCAAGCGTCACCTCGTGGAGGAAGGAGACGTTGTCCTCGACGACGCTGGTCTCGCCCGCGACGAAACCGGTCGCATGGTCGAGGAGGATGCCGACGCCGAAGCGGGCGGCCGGATGGATGTCGACGGCCAGATGCTCCGACACGAGCGATTGCAGGTAGAGCGCCAGCTCGCGCCGGCCGTCCTTCCACAAGGCGTGGGCGAGGCGGTGGGCGGAGATGGCGTGGAAGCCCTTGTACCAGAGGAAGGGGATCAACGCGTGCTCGGTCGCGGGGTCGCGCTCGAGGATGGCGCGGATGTCCGCGCGCATCTGCGCCAGCGCCTCGGGGTCATGGCGCACCGCCTGGGCGAGCGCCTGCGCGACCAACGCGAGGTCCTGGCCGGTCGGCGCGAGCCGTTCGGCGAGACGATGCACGATGGCCTCGCCGAAACCGACGCGGGCGAGGACGTAACGGTCGAGGAGACCGGCCAACGTGGGCTCGGCCGCCGCCACGGCGGAGGCGCGAGCGCGGAGCTCGGCCCAGAGCGCGGACTCGTTGGCGCAGACCAAGGCGATGGAACGGGCGTCGGCCATAGACAGGTGTGACAACTCCCCTTTTTCGGGATTTTGGCAACCCATGAGTCAAAACTGCGTAAAAAGTGGCTAAATCCCCTCCTCGGGGTGCCCGGAACGCCGTCTCGAGGTTGAAATGCTTCAGGGAGCCGCCTAAATGCGACTCCTCAACCCACCTACCCACATGCGTCTCCTCCCCACCCTGCTCGCCTGCCTCGCGACCCTCGCCGCTTCCGCCGCCCCGGAAATCGGCAAGCCCGCCCCTGACTTCACCGCGAAGGACAAGGACGGCAAGACCGTCTCCCTGGCCGACTTCAAGGGCAAGACCGTCGTCCTCGAATGGTACAACCCCGGCTGCCCGTACGTGAAGAAGTTCTACGACGTCGGCGCCATGCAGAACGCCCAGAAGGACGCGATCGGCAACGGCGTCGTCTGGCTCGTCATCAACACCGGCGGCCACAAGCTCAACGAGACCAACGGCTACTACCCCGCCACCGTCGTCATCGACGAAGGCAGCAAGATCGCCCGCGCCTACGAGGCCAAGACCACCCCGCACTGCTTCGTGATCGATGCGAAGGGCAACCTCGCCTACAAGGGCGCGATCGACAGCATCGCCTCCACCAAGTCCGCCGACATCGAGAAGGCCACCAACTACGTGGCGGCCGCGATCAAGGCCCTCAAAGAAGGCAAGACCCCCGAGGTCACGCAGACCAAGTCCTACGGCTGCGGCGTGAAGTACTAAGCCTCACCCCATCCACCCGACAAGGGCGTCCATCCGGACGCCCTTTTTCGTCGGCCGACGATCAGCCGGCGACGCCGGTCGCGCGGAGGATCTTCGCGTGGACCTCGTCGTTGCGCAGGAACGGGGGGAACAGGGCCGAGCCCGGACCGAAGGAGCAGAACTCCACGAGATCGGCGGTGTGGTTGTTGCTGGTCCAGTTGATCCCGGTCTGTTTCGGGAGCAGGGCCTGGAAGGACTTGAGGTCGGCGACCTTCGCGAGGTCCGCGGCCTTGAACGCGAGCCCCGTCGACTCGACGAGCGCGTCGAGCTGGACCTGCTTGGGCTGCCCTTTCGTCCGGGCGAGGACCGCCTCCTGCGTGGAGGTCGCCTTGGCCAGGCGCCGGAAGGCCTCGTTCGTGCCCGCGTAGGCCGGGGCGCCCTCGAAATCCTCGTCGCCGACGCCGTTGAGCTGGATGCCACCGGTGCCGTGGTCGGTCGTGATGATGACCAAGGTGTCCGGGTGGCGGTCGGTGAAGGCGAGGACCGTCTCGATGGCCTCGTCGAAGGCCAGCTGGTCATGGATGAGGGCCAGGGCGTCGTTGCCGTGGGCCGCGTGGTCCACCCGCCCGCCCTCGACCATCAGGAAGAAACCCTCGG
>JBEGOO010000293.1:0-3486 GCA_041182045.1 Verrucomicrobiota bacterium | reverse complement strand
AACCGTGGGCCAGCTCCTGGCGGTACGGGTAGACGATCCGGCCGCGCCAAGACTTGCCCGGGGCGCCGCGGAACAAGGTGGTCGCATCCAGCCCGAAGCGCAGCGTCTGCGCCTCCGCGCGGGGGTTGCGGGCGACCAAGGTCCCGGTGGTGCCGTCATGCGACCAACCCACGAACCCGTAGGCCGCGCCCTCGTCGGGACGTCCGCCCACGAAACACGTGTTGATCATGTCCGCGTGCCGGGATTCCGTCCAGCGGTGGATCGCGATGAGCGCCTGCCACTCATGCGGCAGCACCGAAGCCGGGGAAAGGTACCACTCGCGCAGCAACGTCCCGCGCCCGTAGTGCATCAGCACGTAGTCGGACCAGTCCCGCGGCAGGTCGGTCTTATAGGACATCTGCCCGCCGGCATTACGGATGATCCCGTGCGTCATGATGTTCGAGATCGGGAACCACGGACGGTCGGAAGGGTCGCCCCACATCCGCCAGAAATACACGTCGCGGTCGGTCGTCGCCTGCGCGCGGCCGGCCAGCTCCGGCCAGTTGCCGTTGAACCCGTCATCGCCCGCCAGGAGCCAGACCGAATCCGCGTAGTTCAGCCACGCCGGCGAATGCCACGTCCAGTTCGTCGCGTTGATGAAGACGCCGGCGGCGTTCGCCCAGTAGGTGGATAAGCAAAAACCCTTGAACTCGGCGTCGTGCCCGTGGCGATCCGTTGGCACCACGTTGGAAAGGTGGTTGAAGTCGAATTTGATGTAGCTGACCTTGGTCTCCTCGGTCAGCGCCCTGATCTGGTAGCCTAGGTGGAGTTGGTAGCGGATATCCGCCAAGGAGTAGTGTGCGAAGTATTGCTTGAAGTAGGCGTTCGGCTGGGCCCTTGCGTAGCCTTCCTTCACGCCCCAGCCGATGTCGTTGGCCGTGCCGTCGGCCGCCATCCAAAGCCCGAGAGAGGAGCCCTGCGCGCGGAGGGTCTCACTGAGTTTGTTCAGATCTTTCATGCCCTCCGGGAAGGCGCCCGGGGCGGGTTGCCAGACCGATTTGCGATCCTGCCAGCCGTTGTCAGGCACCATGCCATCGACCTTGATGCCCGAGCCCTTCAGCGCCTCGAGGAACTGGCGGTGGATGGCGGGTAGATTGTCCCCCTTCAGGTTCTTGCCCGCCGGGTCGAACCAGTTGTTGTAGTGCGTGTAGCTTCGGGTGCTGCCCTTCGTGCGGCTGTAGTCGATGACCGCCTGTTCCGGGGTCAAGCCGCGTGGGACGGCGAAGACTCCGACGAAGGACGATCTCGTGAGAGGGGGGAACGACGTAAAGGCGGTCGGGAAGCACAGCGCGCGGACTAGACCCGGCTGGGGCTTGGTTTCGAGTTCCGCTTGCTCGAAGTCGACGAAGCTATGGTTACCGACCTTCTCGAAGCGGTGCGAGTAGGCCGCGGGCTGGTTACCGTCCGTATGCCGCGTCAAGGTCGTGGGTTCGACCGGCATCAGGATCCACGCGTCGTCAAGGACGACAGGCTCGCCACGTCCGCCACGTCCGACCTTGGCCTTGGTGCGGAACCGCTCTGTTTCGACCGTGACCTTTTGGTCGGGCTTGTGTTCCGGCCAGGTGATCTCCACCGCTTTGAGGATGGTGTCGGCCGGGATGCCCCGGGGCTTCTTTGGGAGTATGCCGAGGTCGGAGCAGAACATGGCTATGACCAAGGGAGGCGCCAGCGGGTTGGTCGTTTTCTTGGGTCGAAGTGTGAAATCGACCTGTCCGAGGTAGCCCGCGTCGTGGTGGGAATCCGATCGCTCCTTGGTCGGAGGTCGAAAATTCACCTTCGCCTCGTAATCATCGGCGGTGAGCACGGTGCCGTCGGAGAGACGGATCGCGAACTCGTCGCTGTCCACGTCGAGTGTCCGGCCGGTGGCCTGGTCGGTCCAGCCCAGCGTGCGGAAGCGGCCGTCCTTCAGCTCGAAACGACGGATGAGGTCGCCGTTGCGCAACTCGTAGGTCTCGGCGTGGACCACGGCGCCGAGGCACAGCGCAAGCAGGGCTGAAAAGAAGCGGGGCATGGCAGGAATCTGCCACGCCCCGGTCGGGCTTCAAGCCCGGCAATCAAGGGATATCCTTTATTACTTCTTCCAGACGACCTTGGACGGCTCGATCACGCTCGTCTGCTCCTTGGTCGGGAAGCCTTCCGGGACCGGGATGGTCACCTTGCCCGTGGCGGCCCATTCGGTGGAACGGGCGAGGATGGTCTGGAAACCCACGCAATGGAGGGCGTCGAAGGTCTTGTCGCCGACCCAGAGGTGGCCCATCGAGGTGGTCACCACGCGGCCTTCGCCGAACTTGGCCCACCAGACCATCGGCTCGTGCATCTCGGTGCCGCCGAACTTCTCGGACGAGAAGGCGCTCTCGAGGACGTCCATGTGGTCGGGCGAGCCGCGCATGCGGTGGTACAACTCGTCGGACGCGTGCAGCCACTCGGTCGGCAGGCCCTGCATCACCGGGTGGGACGCGTCGCGCGTCTTGAGCGTGAAAGCATGCTTCGAGCCGTGGCCGGAGCCGAACCCCTTCGTCTTGATCTTCTCGTCGGCCTCGGCCACCGCGACGGCCTTGCCGGTGGCGTCGTCGACGGCCACGCGCTGCTCGAAGGTGGCGCCGCGCCAGCCCACGCAGATCATCTCGTTGAAGTTATCCCAGCCGGTGAAGGCGTTGTTGGCCGCGTGGACGTTGACCAGGCCGCCGCCCTTGAGCACGAACTCCGTGAAGGCGTCCTTCATGTCGGCGCCCCATTCCGGGCCGTTGTAGTTGTTCACGACCACGGCGTAGTCGGCGAACTTCGGCACCCACTTGTTCCAGGCCTCGGCGTTCGCCTTGGTGAAGTCGGCCTCCTCCTTCTTCCAAGCCTTGAGGGCCTCGTCGTAGGCCTTCTTGCCTTCGGCGTCGCCCGCCTTGGGCTTGGCCGGCTGGGGCTTGGCGAACGCGGCCGGGGCGGTCGCGACGTCGACCTTGAAGCGGCCGGTGGCCTCGAGGGTCGCCTTGCAGGACTCAGTCGTGCGGACCCAGTCGTGGTTGTTGCGACCGTCGATGATCAGGACCTTGATGGCGTCGGCCGCGGCGAGCGGCAGGGCCAGGAAGGCGAGCAGGCAGAGGAGCCCGAGCGTTTGCAGGGTTTTCATGGGGAGACGCCCATTGGAAGCGAAACCTCCCCGCCTGCGAGCGTTTTCAGCCGCGGTCGAGGGAGCGGTAATGGATCGCCTCCAGGAGGTGGGTCGTGGCGATCCGCTCGGCCTCGGCGAGGTCCGCGATGGTGCGGGCCACCCGCAGGATGCGGTCATAGGCGCGGGCGGAGAGTTTCAGGCGTTCCATGGCCTCCTGCAGAAGGTCGCCCTGAGCCGCCTCCAGGGCGCAGCAGGCCCGGAGCTCCTTCCCCGCGAGCACGGCGTTGCAACCGCCCGCCCGGCCCGCGAAGCGTCGCCGTTGCCGGGCTCGGGCCGCCTCGACG
>JBEGOO010000292.1:0-6458 GCA_041182045.1 Verrucomicrobiota bacterium | reverse complement strand
CGCGGCCGACCTCGCGTTCTGCGGCAAGAGCCTCGCCCCGCAGGAAGGCGGCCAGACGCCGGTCGAAGGCGCGGCCGCCGGCGTCGCCCTCGTCTACGGGCCGCGCATGACCAACTTCCGTGACATCTGCCGCGGGCTCGAACAGGCGGGCGCGGCGTGCCGCGTGGCCGATGCCGCCGAGCTGGATACCCGCTTGCGGGAACTGTGCGCGGACGCCCCGCGACGCGCCGAACTCGGCCGACGGGCCGCGGCCTGGCACGCGGGCAACCGCGGCGCGACCGAACGCACCGTCGCGCTGATCCTGGACGGGCTTCAGTCCGTCCGGTAGGCGGCGCGCAGCCGGCGGGCCTGCTCGCGCAAGGCGCCGCCCAGCACGAGCTCCCGCGCGGTCTTCGCGCCGGCGCCCGGATCCGTCGCCCGACCCGCGACCCAGAGGGCGGCGCCCGCGCTCAGGCAAAGCGTGTCCAGCAAGCCTTCGGGCACGCCGCCCACCAGCAGGTCCGAGAACATCGCGAGGTTCTCCTCGGGCGAGCCGCCGCGCAGGTCCGCGACCGGACAGGTCCGGAAACCGAAGTCGCCGGGCAACCAGACGCTGTCGACGCCGGCGAGCTCGCCGCAACCGCGCACGCGGTTCTCGCCCGCGGTCGTGAGCTCGTCCATGCCGCCATCGGGACGACCCAGCGCTCGTCGTAGACGCCGACCATCATGCAGGCGGGACGGGCGGGGTTGATCAGGGGGCCGAGCACGTTGAAGATCGTCTTGTCGCCCTGGGCGGCGAGCTTGCGGCGCACGCCGAGGATGGCCTTGAACGCCGGGTGGAAGGCCGGCGCGTAGAGGTAGCAGAAACCCGCGTCGCGCACCGCGCGGCGCAACTGGTCGTCGGTCGCCTCCAGCTCGACGCCGAGACCCGCGAGGAAGTCGGCGCTGCCGGACTTCGAGGTGATGGAACGGTTGCCGTGCTTGAGCACCGTGACGCCGGCCGCCGCGACGATCAACGAGCTGACCGAGGAGATGTTGAAGCTGCCGGAGCGGTCCCCGCCGGTGCCGACGATGTCGATGGCCGTGGCCGGGGCGGCGCCGAGGTCGACCTGACGGGCGCGATCGCGGTAGGCATGGGCGAAGGCCGCGACCTCGACGGCGGTCTCGCCCTTGCGGGCCAGGGCGAGGAGGAAGGCTTCCTTGGCCTCGTCCGAAGCCGAGGTCCCGGTCATGGCCACCGCCGCGCCCCCCGCCTCGACGGAGGTGAGGTCGCCCCCCGCCTGCAGGGCGGCCGTCAAGGTGGGCAAATCCAAGGCCATGACCCGATTAGCCACGGTCCCCGCCCTCGGGACAAGGGGATTTTCGCACAAGGGGTTGCAACCGCGGGTTTTCGGGCAAAGATGAGGGCATGCAGGATGGCGACCAGCCCCAGGGAGAGTTCGACGGCTCCGGCAACGCCTCGTGGGGCGAGTCGGACTGGTCCGGCTACCTTCATCGCAACGACCTCGAGATCGGGCGTTTCCTTTCCTACTACAACGAGGTCAAGTCCCTGCCCGACCGCCTGGATGTCAGCGCCCGCCGGATGGGCTGGGAGAACGCCGACTGGGCCCCGGGAGACGGCGACGACCTGCCCGAGGACGAGGAGAACCCCGACCTCCCCTACTGCATCCACCAGCACCCGGTCTACATCGTGTCCCGCGCCCTCGGCTTCCAGCTGACCGGCGCGTTCCGCACCCTGTGCCGCGAGAACCCCGCCGTCATCGGCGGCGAGCTCGGGGCCGACGTGATGCTCGCCTTCTGGGACGCCCAGCATCAGGTCATCATGGCGATCAACGCCACCGACACCGGCGACCTCCCCCTGGCCTTGGTGCACATGAAGCGGGCGCTGTCCGCCATCAACTACGCGATCGGGCTCAACGCGGGCCTGCCCGCCGCCGCGCGCCTGACCTCCGCCGAGGCCGTCCAGGACATCGAGGCCACGCTGTTCGACCTCCGCGAGATCTGCCTCCGCGTGATGGCCGACTGCCGCTGGGACGGGACGAAGAACTGAACCTCAGGCCTTGTCCTGGTCGCCCCGGGACATGTGCTGGATCAGGCGGTCGCTGAACTCCTTGGCCGAGTCGTGCCCCATGCCGCGGAGCGCCTGCACCATCGCGGCGACCTCGACGAGACGGGCCATGTCGCGCCCCGGCCGGACCGGGATCGTCATGTGCGGGACCTTGCGGCCGAGGATGTCGAAGGTCTCGACCTCCAGGCCCGAGCGTTCCTCGTCCATGCCGGGCTGCCAGAGGACGAAGGTGACGACGAGGTCGACGCGTTTCTCGCGGCGGACGGAACGGATGCCGAAGATCGAGGCGACGTTGATGATGCCGATGCCGCGGCATTCCATGTAGCCGCGGTTGAGCTCCTTGGACGTCCCCTGCAGCTCGCGGTCGCCGATCAGCGTGACGATGACGTAGTCGTCGGCCACGAGCGAGTGCCCGCGCTCGATCAAGGCCAGGGCGCACTCGCTCTTGCCGACGCCGGAGGCGCCGCGCAGCAGGACGCCGACGCCCTTGATGTCGACGAGCGTGGCGTGGAGGTTGGTGCGCGGGGCGAACTTCTCCTCGAGGAGCACGGTGGCCTCGGCCGAGAAGTCCTTGGACTTGAGCTGGGTGCGGATGAGCGGGACCTTGTGGCGGTTCGCGATCTTCACCAGGATGTCGTCGGCGGGCAGGCCGCGCGAGACGACCACCGCCGGGATGCGCTTGGCGAAGACGTCGTCGAGCAGCTTCTCGCGGACCTCGGCCGTCTGGTCGCCGAGGTAGGCCATCTCGCCCGCGCCGAAGAGCTGGAGGCGCTTGTGGGCGAACTCCTTGAAGTAGCCGGTCACGGCCAGGGCCGGGCGGTTGAGCGACTTCTCCGCGATCATGTTGTCGAGGCCGGCCTCGCCGGCCAGGAGCTCCATCTGGAGCATGTCGCGGAAGGAATCGAAGAACTCGCGGACGGAGACCGATTCCGGGCGGGTGTCGGGGGCTTGGTCGGACATGGGAATCAGAGCTTGAAGCCTTCGCCGAGGTAGTAACGACGGCTCTCGGGGTTGTTCACGATGTCGGCGGGCGTGCCGGAGACGAGGACGCGGCCCTGGTGGATCAGGTAGGCGCGGTCGACGATCGACAGCGTCTCCCGGACGTTGTGGTCGGTGATGAGCACGCCGATGCCGCGGTCCTTCAGGCGACGGACGATGGCCTGCACCTCCGCGACGGAGATCGGATCGACGCCGCTGAAGGGCTCGTCCATCAGCAGGAAGCGGGGGTTGGTGGCGAGCGCCCGGGCGATCTCGAGTCGACGGCGCTCGCCGCCGGACAAGGTGTAGGCCGGCTGTTGCGCGAGTTTCTCGAGACCGAGGTCCTGGAGCTGCCGCTGCGTGCGCTCCTTCCGCGCGGGCGCGGCCAGGTCGAGCGTCTCGACGACGGCCATGACGTTCTCCCAGACGGTCAGCTTGCGGAAGATCGAGGCTTCCTGCGGCAGGTACCCCAACCCGGAACGGGCGCGCTGCCACATCGGCATGGCCGTGATCTCCCGCCCATCGAGGAACACCCGACCGGAGGTCGCGGGCACAAGCCCGACGACCATGTAGAAGGTGGTGGTCTTGCCCGCCCCGTTCGGGCCGAGCAAACCGACGATCTCGCCGGCCTTCAACTGCAGGCTGACATCCATCACCGCGACCTTCGGGCCGTAGTGCTTGGCGAGCGATTCGACGCGGACCAGACCCTGTTCGCCGGTTGGAGCCATGCGGGTAAGGAGGAAGCCCTCAGCGGGTCTTGTCGAGGCTTTTGACCGCCGGGAGCGTGAAGTCCTCGCCGAGGAAGATCTTCGGGCGGACGACCTGCCCGGGCATCGCGGGGTCGGGGGCGGAATCCATGCGCCACGACTTGGTCTTGAAATCATAGAGGACCTCCTTCGCCGGCACACCCTCGATGCCGGCGCGCGTCCGCAGGCGCGCCTCGCCCGTGAGCCGCGCGACCCCCTCCTCGGGCTTGATCTCCAGGACGCGACCGCGGGCGGCGGATTCGCCGGCCTGCGCGTTGACGTTGCCGCGACCGACCATCAGGCGGGCGACCAGGCGGCCTTTGGGGTCGGGCGTGACGAACCCCTCGAGCAGGTCGCACGAGGCGTCGACGCCGTCCGCCTTCAGGCCGACGTTGCCGCGCAGGAAGAACTTCGCCGCCTCGGGCGTGCTGAGGATCTCATGCGAGTCGGCGATGAACTCGGCCTTCTTGCCGTCGGCGAACTGCACGAAGAGCCGCGGACGCGTCGCCTCGGCCCCACCCGAGAGGTTGAGCAGCCGCGGGCGCCCCGCGAGCCGGTCCTTCTTCAGGACCTCCTCGATGTCGACGGCCGGGACGTAGTCGATGCGCTCCGCCGAGCAGGAGAAACCGGGCTGCACGTAGGTGACCTTCCCGGTGAGGAAGACCTTGCTGAGTTCATGGCCGGACTTGGTCGGCGAGGAGAACGCCACCAGGCGGTCGGACTGCGTGGTGACCAGCCCGGCGACGTAGCGGACCGCCCCCTCGAGGTCGGCCTCGACGACGCCCTTCTGCGCGGTGAGCACGACCTGGTCCGCCTCGGCCTGACCGGCCACCGCGCCGGCTTCGCGCCCCGCGGGCAGGCGGACGGCCGCGCGCACGCCGGGCCCGGAGCGGACCTCGACGCGTTCGCGCGCCCGGTCGGAAAGGATGGCGAACCCGGCGACCTCGAAACCCTTGGCGTCGCGCAGGTGCGGGCGGCCGGTCAGTTCCAGGCGGCCCTGCGCCCGTTCCCAGCGCGCGGACTCCGACTCGAAACGCGTCGCGTCGACGACGCCCTTGACGCCGCCGGAAGCCCGGAGTTCCTGGGTCACGCCCTTGAGTTCGACGGCCACCAGTTTCGTCGCCTCGAGCTGCTCCTCGCCGGCGACGTAGGAGGCCTGGCCGGACAGCTCGACGGTCGTCCGCTCCGCCTTGGCCTCGCGGCGGAGCACGACGGTGTCGCCGGTGAGCGCGGATTCGGGCTCGTCCTTGCGCGTCAGTTTCAGACGGACCGGCCGGCCTTCCGCGGAACGCAAGGTCGTGACGGCGACCTTGACCTCGTGCCGCAGGCTGTCGGCCGCGGCGCGGAAACCCGGTTCGGCGAGGGTGACCCCGCCGGTCAACTGGAGGACCTCCGTCGCGAGCTCATATTCGGCGGCCTCGCCGGTGAGGATTTGGGAGCCGGCGGTGCGGACGACCTTGCCCACGGCGGCGATGGTGCGGCAGGTGGCGTTGCCGCCGGGCCCATCGGCCACGAGGCAGACGAGACGCTCGCAGGTGAGGCGCTCATCGCCGCGGTCGACCACGACATGCCCGACGAAGGTCAGCCGGGTGCCGTCCTCGGCCGGGGAAGCGTCGAGACGCTCGGCGTGGACGCGGAGGCGTTGCAGCAGAGGCTTGGCCAGGTCGAGCTCGGCGGAGACATCGGCCAGGATGGCGAAGGTGTCGCCCTGCTTGGTCGAGCGCCAGCTCCAGCCGAGCCCGGCGAGATGGAACGCGGCCGAACGGGCGACGATCGGCGAGACCCCCTGCGCCGCGCGCCGCTCCGGCGTCGCCGTGCCGAACGGGCTCGCGAAGGTCACCTGCGGCTTGCCGGCGCGGAAGGAACGGACCTCGATCTTCTCCATCTCCCAGACCCCCGCTTCCGCGGTCGGCCTCATCCGGGCCGCCGTCAGTTCCCAGGCTTTCTCCGCCTTCTCGTCCTCCGTGTAACCGGAGAACGAACCACCGCCGATATCCTGGAACTTGATCTCCTTCGCGGGCGGGGTCTGCGCGCCGGCGCCCACCACCAGGAGCAGGGACAGGAGGAGCGCGCGCATGGCGATACTGTCACCGAAAACCACCCGTCGAATCAAGCGCTTATGCCTTCGGCGCCCGCGGGAACGGCGTCGGCGAGACCAGCGCCGGCATCGCTGGCGAAGGCAGGATTTCGCCCACCGCCAAAGGATAACCGGCGAGGAACTCCGCGGCCGGCAACATCTTGCCGCCCGGACGCTGCAACCGGGTCAGGAGGAGGCAGCCTTGACCGCAGGCGACGCGGACACCGGCGCGATCCGCGGCCACGATCGTGCCGGGAGACGCCGTCGGGGCGTCGTCGGTCGCGGCGGCGGCGCCCACCTTGATGGTGACGCCGGCATGGTCGAAGGTCGAACCGGGCCACCCCTCCAGCGCCTGGACGCGGGCCGCGAGCACGCTCGCCGCCGCGCGGAAATCCAACGCCGCATCCTGCCGGTTGAGCCGACGGGTGAAGGAAACCCTCGTCTCATCCTGCGGGACGGGGATGGAACGGCCTTCGAGGATCGCCGGCAAGGCGCTCGCCGCCAGCGCGCCGGCGAGCTCGCCGAGGCGGGCCCGCAGGTCGGCCCGCCCTTCCCCGGGATGGATGTCGAGTTGCGCCGAGGCGTGCAACGGGCCGGCATCGAGGCGCCG
>JBEGOO010000291.1:0-2844 GCA_041182045.1 Verrucomicrobiota bacterium | reverse complement strand
AGTGGGCCGGGGCGGATTCGCCGTTGATCCAGGCCAGGCTCAGCTCGGTGTCGGCGCCGAGCAGGCGTCCGCAGACCGGGGCGACCTGCCCGGCGGCGACGCCGTAGATATCGCCTGGTTGCAGGTCGGTGGCCTTGGCCTGACGAAGCGGGGTGGTGGCCTGGTCGTCGGCGTAGACCGGCACCTCGCGGACCGCGGGGGCGCTGGGCGGCAACCGCCGACGGTTCGCCTCGATCGCCCGTTCCTGCGTCCACCGTCCGACCAGCATCAGGAAGGTGAACAGGCTGACGAAGTCCCAGTACTCGAGACTCGGCCGGCCCAGGGCCCAGCCGACGAACGCCGCCAGATAGGCCGCCACGAGCCCGAGCGCGATCGGCAGGTCCATGTGCAGGTGGCGGCGGCGGAGCGAGGCCCAGGCCCGCGCGATGAAGTAACTCCCGCCGACCAGCAGGGAGAGCGTCGCGAACCCGACGGAGAGCAGGCGGAACAGGCCGGCGAAGGCCTCGTCTGAACGCAGGCCGAGGTAGGCCGGCACCGCGTTCAGCATGGTGTTCATCGCGAACGCGCCGCACAGGCCGAGCCGCAGCAGCAGGCCATCCTCCTCGCGGTGGTCCGCCCCGTCGTCCGGCACCAGCAGGTAGCCGAAGCCGGCGAGCCGCCGCGCCGCCGCCGGCAGGTCGGCGCCGGGCGACCACTCCAGCGCGACCGTGCCGCGTTGGGCGTTCACGCGCGCGGCGCGCAGTCCCGGCTCCTCGGTCAGCAGCTTCTCGATCAGCCAGACACAGCCGACGCACGAGAGGCCGCGGACCGCCACGCGCAACGTCGGGCGGGACGGGGCCTCGGCCGTCGTCTGCGCCTCCGCCAACCAGCGGAAGTCGCCCATCGCGAGGACACCCTCGTTGACCGGCGCGACCACGGCGGGACGCAGGTCGTAGAAGCGGTCCAGCCCGCTCGCCACGATCAGCGCATGGACCTGGGCGCAGCCGGCGCAGCAGAAGCCCGCCGGCGCGCGGTCGGTGAGGATCGCCGAGCCGCAGTGCCGGCAGGTCGCTGGGGTTTCAGAGGCAGACACCGGGGGAGGCGTTGAACCAGAGCAGTTTCACCGCGAGCGCGAGGGCCGCGGCGCCCGCCAAGGCGCGGCGGAGGCGGCGGGCCTTGGCCTGGCCGAGCGCGAGGCTCAGCCGATGGTAGCCCATCTGCGCCGCCCAGAGGAGCGGCATCGTGCCGAGCGCGAAGCCCAGGCCGATCTCGGCGCCGCGCAGCGGGCCGCCGCTGAGCAGGGCGAGGCCCAGCAGGGCATGCAGAGGGCCGCACGGTAGCAACGGGGTGAGGCCGCCCAGCCAGGCGCCGGCGTGCGCCGGGTGCGCCCCTTGCGTGCGTCGCATCAGCGCCGCCTGGGCCCGTCGGACGAAGGCGGGCAACGGCAAGCCTTGGTCGAAGCCCGCGGCGAGGATCAGGAGAAAGCCCACCATCGCCCACGGTAGGTAGGTCATCAGCGGCGTCTCCAGCCAACGTCCGAACCGACCGCCGAGGAAGCCGGCGGCGGCCCCGGCGGTCGCGTAGGCGGCCGTGCGGCTGAGGTGGTAGGAGGTCGCGAAGGCCAGCCGGTGCTCCGGGGAAGCCCGCCAAGGCCCCAGCGCGCAGGTGAGCGGGGCGCACATCGCCCCGCAATGCGGGGAGACCGCCAGGCCGGCGAAGAAGGCCCCGAGGCCCGATTCAACGAGCGGGAGCATGGCGCGGGGGCTCGGGTGGGACGGATTCCGGCGTGTGCTTGGCGGCGAAGGCCAACCACCACAGCCAAAGACCGACGAAGGCGAGGAAGAGCGCCGCGAGCGGAAGCCAGGGGTGTCGGCGCAGGAGGTTCACCGGGAGAGGGTCGCGGGGTCGGGTCCGAGGAAGCGGAACTTCTGCGTCACTTGGATCTGGTCGTCCTCCGACCGTAGGCGCAGGACCAGGTTGAAGGCGCCCCGGTAGGCGGCCCGATCGACGAGCAGCGTCACCGGCAGCGTGAGCTCCTGCTGGCTCGCCACGCGGAGGCCCTCCGCTTGGTTGAGCACGGTGACCGGCACCGGGCTGTCGAGCGCCTCGATGAAGAAGGTGAGGGAATGCGGGTGGTTGTTCTCGAGCTTCACGCGCACGACGTTCGCGATGGTGCGGGGCGAGACCTGGAAGAGCTCGACCCCGCGGTCGCGGGTGACCTTGAAGCCGGCGTCCTGACGGTGCCAGATGGCGGTGCCCGCGACGCCTACCCCGAGGAGGAAGAGCGCGGCGTAGAGCATGGTGCGGGGCCGCCAGAGGCGGGTCGGGCGCCCCTCGAGCTCCTTGAGCGAGGCGTAGCGGACCAGGCCGACCGGGCGCTTCAACCGGGTCATCACGTCGTCGCAAGCGTCCACGCAGGCCGTGCAGGCGAGGCATTCCATCTGCAGGCCCTGCCGGATGTCGATGCCCGTCGGACAGACCTGCACGCACCGCCGGCAGTCGACGCAGTCGCCCGCGGGCGCGTTCGCCGCCGGGCGGCCCCGCGGTTCGCCGCGCCTGGCGTCGTAACCGACGGTGATGGTGTCGTCGTCGATCAGCGCGGATTGGAGGCGTCCGTAAGGGCAGATGATCAGGCAGAGCTGTTCGCGGAACCACCAGAAGTCGAAGAACAGGACGCCGGTGGCCACGACCATGGCGACGAACGCCGCGAGGTGCGCCGTCGGCGCGCCGGTGATCATCGGGTAGAGCCCGGGTATCGACACGAAGTAGGCGAGGAAGATGTGGGCGATGGCCCAGCAGAGCACCAGGTAGACGAGGGCGCGCAGGCCGCGCTGGCGGAGCTTCCGTCCATCGCTCCAAGGCAGT
>JBEGOO010000290.1:0-4953 GCA_041182045.1 Verrucomicrobiota bacterium | reverse complement strand
GACGGCTGCCTCTACGTCATCGACTGGTATAACAAGATCATCAGCCACAACGAGGTCGCCCGCAACCACCCCGACCGCGACAAGCAGTCGGGTCGCATCTGGCGCATCAAGCCGAAGGGCTACGTGGCTCCGGCGATCCCCGATTACACGAAGCTTGCCTCGCCCGACCTGATCGCGCGCCTCGGCGGCCGGATCGTCGGCGACGCCCATCTCGCCTGGCAGACCTTGGCCGATCGCGCGCCCGAGGTCGCGACGACCGCGGCCTTGCGCCAGCTCGCGCAGGATGACGACGCCCCCGCCGCCCGCCGGATCCAGGCGCTCTGGGTGCTCGGCTGGCAGAAGCAACCCCCGGTCGACCTCGTCGCGGGCCTGCTGAAATCCCCCAACCGCAACGTCCGTCGCGAGGCGGTCAGCGTGCTCCGCTATGCCGCGGCCCCGGATGCCGCGCAGATCGCCTTGCTCGCGGGCCTGCGCGCCGACCCGGACGCCGAGGTGCGTCAAGCGGCGATCAAGACCTTGGGCGAAGCCTTCGCCGCGCCGGGCGCCTTGGCCGCGTTGCTTTCCTTCGGCCAGCCTGCCCTGGCCGAGCCGCTGGCGCCCGACCGCAATCGCAAGCCGATCAAGGTCGGCGAGGCCTATTACCGCGAGTTCGAGCGTTACCTCGTCCGCATGTACCTGGAACGCCAGCCCGCCGCCGTCGCCGCTTTCCTGCGGCAGGCCGACGCCGGGCTGAACGGCGAGCAGCGGCTCTTCGCGACGCTCGCCCTCGAGCCCAAGGCCGGCGCGACCGTCCTCGCGTCCGTGCTCCCGACCCTCGGGCGCGCCCCGACCGCCGAGGAGCTGTTGAGCCTCGCCCAGGCCGCCGAGCTCCCGGCCTGCGCCGAGGCTTTGCGCGCCCTGTTGCGCCAGCCCGCCGTCCGCGCCGAGGTCGCCGAAGGGCTGCTCGCCGCGCGCACGAAACTCGACGCCGCCAAGGTCGGCCCGCTTCTCGCGGACGCCGCGAAGGAACTGCTGGCCGGCGACGACAAGTCCCGCGGCCTCGCCGTCGCCCTCATCGGCGGCTTCCAGCTCGCCTCGCTGGAACCCGAGCTGGTGGCCTTCGCCCGTCAGGCCAAGGCCCCCGCGGCCCTCGCTTCCGCCCTGCAGGCGCTCCGCGACCTGCGCAGCGCCGAGGTGGCGTTGTTCGTCGAGCTCGCGGCCTCGGCGGACGCCGGGGTCGTCGACCAGGCGCTCGCCGCCCTCGCCGCCTCGCGTTCCCCGCAGGCTCCCGGCGCGGCCCTCGGCTTGCTGCCCAAGCTCGATGTCCTGCGTCGCCGCGCGGTCCTCGGCGGCCTGAGCTCGTCCAAGGAGGGCGCCCGGGCCGTCGCGGCGGCCATCCAGGCGAAGACGCTCGCGAAGGAGGAGATCGATGGCCCGACGGCCGAGAAACTCGCCCTGACCTTGGGCGAGAGTCCGGAGCTGCAGGCCTTGATGGCGGAGCTCGGCGCGGTCTTCCGGCCGGTGCTCCAGCTCGACGGTTCCGACGACGCGGTGGCCGAGACTAAACTGGACCTCAAGGGGCCGTTCACCCTGGAGTTCTGGGTGCGCCTCGCCCCGGGCATCGACAACAACGACGGCGTGCTCGGCGCCCCGGGCCAGCTGGACGTCAACTTCTCGGGTGCGCTGCTGCGCCTTTACGCGTTCCCGCCGCTCGGGGACGTCCTGGTGGCGAAGAAGCCGATCATGCCCGAGCTCTGGACGCATTACGCGATCACCCGCGACGCCCAGGGCGAGCTGCGTCTTTACGGCAACGGCGAGCTCGAGTCCGTCGGGAAGGTGCGCGTGACCAAGGATTTCCTCGGCTGCGACGTCGCCTGGACGGTGCCGAAGCGCGGCACGCAGGGCGCCCTCGCCGAATATCGCGTCTGGAACGTCGCCCGCTCCGCCAAGGAGATCCGCGACCACTTCACGCGCACCTTCGCCGGGGACGAGCGCCCCGCCGCGATGGTCTTCTACAACGCCGGCGGCGACGCCTCCTGGGGCAAGCTGCGCAAGGGCGCCAAGGTGGTCCGCACCACCGACGTCCCGCCGCTCATCACGAAGGCGCAGTTCGACGTGCTGGCGCGCAAGCAGGAGCATTACATGGAGCTCGGGCGCAAGGGCGGCAACGTCGCCCAAGGCAAGGCGCTCGCGGCGATCTGCCAGACCTGCCACACCATCAACGGGCAGGGTGGCCTCATCGGTCCCAATCTCAGCGGCGCCGGCGCGATGGGCCTCGAGGGCGTGGTCCGCAACGTCATGGATCCCAACGCCGCGATGGAGGCCGCCTACCGCGTCTTCCGGCTCGAGCTGGTCAACGGCGAGGTGCTCGACAGCTTCTACGTCACCGAGGACGCGAAGGCCTACGTCATCCGCCAGCCGGGCAGCGAGGAGATCCGCGTCCCCAAGGACAAGGTGCGCTCCGCCCGTTACCTGCGCCGCTCCCTCATGCCGGAAGGCCTGCTCGACGCCATGTCGGACCAGCAGGTGGCCGATCTTTTGGCCTACTTGATGACGCTGAAGTAAGGGGCTAGGGCTGGGGCTTGGGCCAGGGCCGGTTGATGCCGAAGCGAGCGCAACGGCAGGGGTTCACCCTCCGTTCGCTTGCCGGCCCTGCATGGACTCTTGTCGCCGCCGCCCTCGTTTCTTCAAGTCCCAGCCCAAGCCCCCAGCCTCTCAGGCCTTCTTCGCTTGCCGAGGGGGCGGCGGGGCTTACGGCTTGAGTCATGCCTGTCTGGTTCAATCCCGCCCGTGAAATCGACGCCTTGCTGCGCAAGGCCGCCGCGTCCGTCCCCGGCCTCGAGGGCGACTTCAACCCCGAGCTCAAGCCGTCGGACCCGCGCCATGCGGATTTCCAGGCCAACGGCGTGCTCGCCGCGGCGAAGAAGGCCAAGGCGAACCCCCGCGCCCTCGCGACCGCGTTGCTCGAGGCGCTGCAGGCGCAGGGCGGGCTCGACCCCGCGCTCGTGCAGGTCGAGGTGGCCGGCCCGGGCTTCCTGAACTTCAAGCTCACGCCCGCGGCCCTCGGCGGCTGGTTGCGCGAGTACCGCGATGAGTCCAAGTGGCGCGCCGGCGCCGCCCGCCTGATGGGCGGCCGCAAGGTCGTCATCGACTACCCCTCGCCCAACACCGCCAAGCAGATGCACGTCGGGCACCTCCGCCCGATCGTCATCGGCGAGGCCGTCGCCCGGCTCATCGAGTTCTGCGGCGCCGACCTCGTGCGCGACAACCACATCGGCGACTGGGGCACGAACTTCGGCATCCTCATCCTCGCGATCCAGCGCGCGGGCTTCCGCCTCGACGCGAAGAGCCCCACGGCCCTCGAGGATCTCGAGCGGCTGTACAAGGAAGGCAGCGTCGCGACCAAGGCCGACCCGGCCCTGATGGACGCCGCCCGCGCCGAGCTGGCGAAACTGCAGTCCGGCGACGCCGCCAGCCTCGCCCTGTGGAAGGAGATCGTCGAGGTCTCGAACGCCGCCTGCCAGCGCATCTACGACCAGTTCGGCCTCAAGACCGACGTCATCCTCGGCGAGTCCTTCTACCGCGACAAGGTCGACCAGGTCTACGCCGAGCTGGCCCAGCACGGGTTGGCCGAGGAGAGCGAGGGCGCGCTCGTCGCCTGGCATGACGAGGAGCCCCGCTTCTCGCGCCACGCCGAGACCAAGCTGCCCTTCATCATCCGCAAGAAGGACGGCTCCTCCAACTACGCCTCGACCGACCTCGCGACGCTCCTGCACCGCGCCGAGCATTTCCGGGCCGACGAGGTGGTGTACGTCACCGACGGGCGCCAGCAGGACCACTTCCACCAGCTCTTCCTCACCGGCGCCAAGTGGTTCAAGGCCTCCGGCCGCAAGCTCCCGCGCCTCCGCCACGTCTGGTTCGGCACCATCCTCGGCTCCGACGGCAAGGCCATCAAGACGAAGTCCGGCGACCCGGTGCGGCTGCAGGAGCTGATCGACGAGGCGACCGCGCGCGCCTTCGACGCCGTCACGGCCAAGAGCCCCGAGCTGCCCGAGGCCGAGCGCCGGCTCATCGCCAAGACCATCGGCGTCGCCGCCCTGCGTTACGCCGACCTCTCCTCCAACCGCACGATGGACTACACGTTCTCGTGGGAGAAGCTCCTGGCCTTCGAAGGCAACACCGCCCCGTACCTCCTGTACGCCGTCGTGCGCGTCCGCTCCATCTTCCGCAAGACCGGCCTCGCCGTCGGCCAGGGCGAGGAAGGCGCGTCGGATCCGGAGACCCCGACGGAGATCGCCCTCGCCCGCAAGCTGCTGGCCTTCACCGCCGCGCTGGACCAGGCCCTCGAGGAACTGCGCCCGCACCACCTCTGCACCTACCTGCACGAGCTCGCCTCCGCCTACGGCGCGTTCTACGCCGCCGACAGCGTGCTCGTCGACGACCCCGCCGTGAAGGCCCGCCGGCTCATGCTCTGCGCCCGAACCGCCGCCATCATGGAGACCGGCCTGCGGCTCCTGGGCATCGAGCCGCTGGAGAGGATGTAGGGGAGGGGAGGAGTACGGAGCACAGAGTGCTGAGTGCTGAATCGAGTGCTGGCTCGAGTGCGGAGTGCTGGGTCGATTGTTGTGCCCTGGTAGGGGCAGCACCGCGTGCTGACCTAGCCGTTCAGGTGTCGTTGAGCAGCGCCCGCACCGTCCCCATCATGGAACTAACCGGCAGGCTCCTGACTGAGGACGAACGTCCGTTGGTGGCTCGGTGATTGCATTCCGCCGGACCAACAAGCCGTGACTGATCTACCCGTCGCCCGCCGTGCTCACTTGTTGACGCTAATAGGTGCTTAACCATAACTCTTAGTCATCCCCTGAAATGCATGCCGCTGGACCAAATACGGAATTACCCCAGGTTCAACTGGGTGATGCGACGCAGTCCGCCTTCTGGAGAACTGGTCTTCCAGGTCCGAAGCTGACGTTGAAT
>JBEGOO010000289.1:0-3758 GCA_041182045.1 Verrucomicrobiota bacterium | reverse complement strand
GACCTCGCCGGCCGGACCTTCGAGTTCGCCGAGTTCCTCGTCAACAAGCTCGGCGTCACCGACGTCGGCGCGACCTTCGCCAAGAAGGTGACCTACCATGATGGCTGCCACGCGCTGCGCGAGCTGCGCCTCAAGGAGGAGCCCCGCCGATTGCTCCGCGCCGTCAAGGGCCTGGAGCTGATCGAGACCGAGGAAGGCGATTCCTGCTGCGGCTTCGGCGGGCTCTTCTCCGCCAAGTTCCCGATGATCTCCACCGCCATGGTACAGGTGAAGGGCGGCGCCCTCGCCCGCACCGGCGCCGATTACGTGGTGTCGTCCGACCCCTCCTGCCTGCTGCAGATCGGCGGCTGGCTCTCCCGCGAAGGCAAACCCATCCTCCCGCTGCACCTGGCGGAGGTCCTCGCCCACGAGGCCTGAGCCCATGTCCGACGCCAAGTCCATCTTTCTCAAGGACGCCACGGTCAACGCGGCGGACGGCGACCAGCGCGCCTTCATCCGCAAGGCGCTCGGGGGCTACTACCTGAACCGCGACCTCCAGAAGGCCCGCTTCCGCGATTGGGAACGCGCCCGCGACGCTGCCTCCCTGGCCAAGTGGACGGCGGTCAACGACCTGGCGAACCAGCTTGAGCGGTTCACGGCCAACTTCGAGCGCAACGGCGGCGTGGTCCATTGGGCCCGGGACGCGGCCGAGGCCCGCACCATCATCCTGCGGATCGCCGCCGACGCGAACGCCAAGGCCATCGTGAAGTCGAAGTGCATGACTTCCGAGGAGATCCACCTCAACGACGCCCTCGAGCAGGCCGGCTACGGCGTGGTCGAGAGCGACCTCGGCGAGTTCATCCAGCAGCTCCGCGGCGAAGCCCCCTACCACTTCGTGTTCCCGTGCATGCACGTGAAGCGCGAGGCCATCAGCGAGCTGTTCACCAAGCACCTCGGGACCGCCCCGACCGACAGCCCCGAGGAACTCACGATGATCGCCCGCCGTCACCTGCGGCAGCTCTACGTGGACGCCGACATCGGCATCACCGGAGCCAACTTCCTCGTGGCCGAGACCGGTCAGATCTCGATCACCGAGAACGAGGGCAACGCCCGCCTCACCGCCGCCCTGCCGCGCATCCACATCGCGCTGTCCGGCATCGAGAAGGTCGTGAACAACCTCGACGACCTCGCGGTGCTGCTGCCGATGCTCGCCACCGCCGGCGCCGGCCAGCCGATGACGTGCTACAACACGCTCTACTCCGGCCCCCGGAAGAACGGCGAGTGCGACGGCCCGGAGCAGTTCCACCTGGTGCTCCTCGACAACGCCCGCACGCGGCTCCTGGCCGACCCGGAGCAACGCGACGCGCTCCACTGCATCCGTTGCGGCGCCTGCCTCAACGTCTGCCCGATCTTCAAGAACATCGGCGGCCTCGCCTACGGCACCACCTACCAGGGGCCGATCGGGTCGGTCATCACGCCGCACCTGCGCGGCCTCAAGCAGTGGAACCACCTTTCCGGCGCCTCCTCGCTCTGCGGGGCCTGCACGGACGCCTGCCCGGTCCGCATCGACCTGCACCACCACCTGCTGCACAATCGCCGTAACGCCGCGAAGGCTTCGCCGACCTGGTTCGACCGCCTGTTCCACGGTGGCTTCGACTTCGTCATCCAGCGCCCACGTCTCTTCGCCTTCGGCGGGAAGGTCTTCCGCGCGACTTTGCCGCTGCTGCAGAAACTCCCCCTCCCCTACCTCCGCGCTTGGATGAAGACCCGCGACCTGCCCAAGGCCCCGGCGAAGTCGTTCCGCGACCAATGGAAGGAGTCCCGCCATGGCTGACGCCCGTAGCGACATCTTCGCCCGCATCCGCGAGGCGCTCAAGGTCAAGGCCCCCAAGCCTCACTTCAAGTCGGCGGCGACCACCGGCCAGCCGGTCGTCGTGGGCAAGCCCTGGTTGCCCGACGGGGGCGAGACCACCGCGGCCAGCCTCGCGATCCTGGCCGAACAGCTCGCGAAGCTGAAGGCCGTCCTGGTGCGCGTGCCCGATGAAGCGGCCGCGGCCCGCGCCGTCGCCGACCTCGCCGTCGCCAAGCAGTGGAAGAAGGTCGCCTACCACGGCGACCCCCTCCTTCGCGGCGTCGCGTCCGCCCTGCCCTGCGAGGCGTGGGAAGCGGACGCTTCCTTCGAGAAGCAGAAACTGGAGGGGTGCGACGCCGGCCTCACCTCCTGCGAAACCATCGTCGCCCAGCTCGGCTCCATCCTGGTGTCCAGCGCCTCCTCCGGCGGCCGCGCGCTCTCGATCCTGCCCCACGTACACGTCGTGGTCGCCCGCGTCGACCAGGTCGTCCCCGATCTCGCCGCCGCCCTCGAGCAGGTGCGCGCCCGCCACGGCGACCGGATGCCCAGCATGCTTTCCTTCATCACCGGACCCAGCCGGACCGGCGACATCGAGCGCATCCTGGTGCTCGGCGCCCACGGCCCCAAGGAACTTTACCTGGTCCTGGTGGGTTGACCCCTCCGCCATGCGCCCGCTCCTCGCCCTGCTCAGCCTCGCGACGTTCCTCCCCGCGGCCGAGGTCAAGCCGGTGAAGTGGTCCGGGGCGATCAACGTGCCCGACCCGGTCGCCGTCACGGTCGACGAAGCCGGCGCGGTCTACGCGACCTCCACCACGCGGCGCAAGGTGGCCGACCTCGACATCCGCGAGCACACGCAGTGGATCGCCGACGACCAGGCGCTGACGTCGCCGGTCGAGAAGGAGGCTTTCTACAAACGCGTGATGGCGCCCGGCGCGATGCGCGGCCCCCAAGGCAGCCTGAAGGACCACAACGGCGACGGTGGCGTCGATTGGCGCGACCTGGTCGTGCACAAGGAACGCATCTACAAGCTGGTCGACACCGACGGCGACGGCGTGGCGGACAAGGTCACGGTCTTCGCGGAAGGTTTCAATCCGGTCGGCGGCGGCATCGCCGCGGGAATCCTGTACCATGACGGCTGGGTCTACGTCACCGTCCAGCCGGACCTCTGGCGGCTGAAGGATACCGACGGCGACGGCGTGGCCGACGTGAAGGAACTGGTCTGCACGGGTTTCGGCGCGCACATCGCCTACGCCGGCCACGACATGCACGGGCTGCGCCTCGGGCCGGACGGGCGCATCTACTGGACCATCGGCGACAAGGGCACGAACGTCCTGAGCAAGGAGGGTAAGCGGTTCTTCTACCCGCACACCGGCGCCGTGCTGCGCTGCGAACCCGATGGCACGGGCTTCGAGGTCTTCGCCTCCGGCATCCGCAACCTCCAGGAACTCGCCTTCGACGACCTCGGCAACATCATCGGCGTCGACAACGACGCGGACCAGCCCAAGGAGCGCGAACGCCTCGTCTACCTGGTGGAGGGTTCCGACTCCGGCTGGCGCTGCCACAGCCAGTTCATGAAGCTGAACAGCCGCTGGATGCGCGAGAACATCTGGCAGCCCGCCGGCGCGCCCGACCAGCCCCTGTGCTTCACCCCGCCCATCGCCAACTACTCGGATGGTCCCGCGGGCTTCCTGCATGAACCCGGCCACGCCCTCGACGGCACCTTGCGCGGTCACTTCATCCTGGACCAGTTCCCGAACGGCAAGATGGACGCCTTCACGTTGGAGCCGGCGGCGGATGGTTTCCGGATGACCGGACTCCGCACGATCAACACGGGCATCATGGGGATCGGGATGGCCTGGGCGCCGGATGGCCGGGCCTATTTCGCCGACTGGATCGGTGGTTACCCGCTCGACGGCAAGGGCGCGGT
>JBEGOO010000288.1:0-2663 GCA_041182045.1 Verrucomicrobiota bacterium | reverse complement strand
TCCGGCACTTCCGTCGCGCTGACCACCACCCACGACGATGGCTGGCGCGTCAACGGCGCCCGCGACGCCACCAACGCGCTGGTGAAGTCGGCCTGGCGGCTCTCGCCCCACCTCGTGCTCGACCTGGTCGGCTCGGCCGACCTCGCGAAGGCCGGCCTGCCGGGACAATCCGCCGGGGCCCCGGCGGAAGGCGACCCGAACGACTGGCAGAAGGACGCTGGTTGGCTGCTGTCGCCCGGCCTGCGCTACCAGGACGACCTCGTCACCGCCGTCGCGTTCTGGTCCCACGGCGGCTCCGCCGTCACGAGCCTCGTCGACGGGACCAACTACTACGGGCCGTTCACCTATCATCAGCGGTTCCTGCTGGATCGCGACGAGCTCACGGCCTTCGCGGATTGGAAGTTCCGGTCCGACCTCACCGTGGGCGTCGGCTCCACCTACGAGCGCACGGCCTTCGACCAACTGGCACTGGACGGCGTCTCCACCGCCTGGAGCGACACGCACGAGACGATCGGCGTCTGGACGCGGGCCGATTGGCGCGCGACGGCGGTCGACCGGTTCCGGGCTTCGTTGCGTCGCGACGAGCACACCGACTTCGCCGGGAAGACGACGGGCGAGCTCGGCTACGCGCGCCGCCTCGGCAAGGAACTCCTGCTCGAGGCGAAGGTCGCCACGGCCTACCGGGCCCCGTCCGCCAACGACCTCGCGTACGGCACCTCCGGCAACCGCCTCCTGCGGCCGGAAGCCAACACCGGCGAGGAGGTCGGCCTGCGCTACGAAAGCCGCCTCCCCGGGGAGTTCTCGGCCACGCTGACGGCCTTCCGCAACGACCTCACCGACCTCATCGACTACGACCCGGCGGACAACTACAAGACCTTCAACATCGCGAAGGCGCGCACCCAAGGCGTCGAGTTCGGCGCGGCGGGCCGCCCCGCCAAGGGCCTGCGGCTCTTCGGCGCGGCCACGCTGCTCGACACCGAGGTGCTCTCGCCGGACTACCAAGGCATCGCCGCGGCGGGCCAATCCCTCCTCCGTCGGCCTCGCTTCGCGCTGAACCTCGGGGCCGAGCTCGCCCCGGACGACGACTGGACCTTCGGCGCCGCGGCGACGCTGCTGCGCGGGCGCGTGGACTTCGACTGGAACCTCGGTCGGCGCGTGGACCTGCCCGACGCCTCCACCGTGCGCATGTGGATCCGCCGCAGCCTCGGCGCGAACGGCGAGCTCACGCTCCGCGTCGAAAACCTCTTCGACGAGGACGCCCCGCCCACCGGCATCGGCTTCGGCGCCCAACCCCGCTCGGTGTACATCGGGTATACGAGGAAGTTTTGAATGCAGGTTGATCAGTTGATCGGTTGGCCAGTTGACAAGGCAGAGGCGACAAAGGAGAGGCTCGGAGGCTCAGGGAGAGGCAATGAGGAGCAGGGTCGGGGGAAGGAAATGGCATCAGATAAACCGCGAGACGCGCGAGCGGTTAGCGGTTGGGGGTTCGCGGTTGAAGAGGCCACCGCTGCGCCCTTGCCAGCGTGCCCACTTGTCACCCGGCCAGCCCTGCATCCCTTCCTTCACGCCCGTTAAACGCCATATGTTAGGGTTGGATTGAGGGCGGTGGGCGTCCAAAAAGGAGCCTCCCCATGCGCCCCTGCCTCCGACTCCTCGCGACCCTCGTCGCCCTTCCCTGCCTGCTCGTCACCGTTGTCGCGAACGAGGTCGGCCTCGAATCCGCCGGCCCCACGCGCTTCGGCGCGAAGTTCAGCGAGGAAGGCGGCAAACGCGTGGCGACCTTCAACGGCGATAAAGGCCTGATGGCCTGCTTCACCTTCGCCGCCGAGGGCAACGTCGCGGTGTCCGTCCAGGTGAAGCTGGCCAAGGGCGCCAGGACCGGCTTCAAGGGCCGGCTCGCGGGCAAGGATCTCGCCGGGTCGGCCGAAGGCAACGGCGAGGCCCAATGGATCGCGCTCGGCACCGCCAAGGTCACGGCCGGCGTGCCGACCTTCCTCAACCTCGAGGCCGTCGAACGCAAGGGCGCCGTGGTCGTCACCGGCTTCAAGTTCGATCAAGAGGCCCTCGCCACGCCCGTCGCGCACTTCAAGACCGCCTACGCCGAAGGCAAGGAAGTCGCCCTCGGCGACCGCGGCAACGTCGGTGCCGCCACCTTCAAGGGCGCGGGCCTTCTCCTCGTGCCCGTCGTCGTCGAGCAAGCCGGCGAGGTCACCTTCGCCGCGCGCTTCAACCTCGCGGCCGGCGCCAAGCGCGCGTTGCAGGTCACCGCGACCGACGACCGCGAGGCCGTGCGCACCAAGTCCCTCGTGGTGGACCTCGCCCTGACCGGAGCGGGCAAACTGGCGAACTCCGCCGACTTCACCCTCTCCTTCCCGAAAACCGGCACCTACCTGATCGCGCTGGCCAGCAAGGCCGACGGCGAGGCGCCGCTGACCGTCAACGGCCTGCTGATCCGCAAGGGCACCAACGCCAACCTCTGGGCGCTGCCCAACGGCAACGCGCAGTCGGTGCATTTCGGCTACCCGCTGCCCAAGGGCGAGACCGCCCTCTGGGCCTACGCCGAGGCCAAGGCCGCGCCGGGCCCCGCCGCGACCTACAACTGCGTGCTCGGCTTCGGCCAGGGCTACTTCGGCTTCCAGCGCCGCGCGCTCGGCACGAATCCC
>JBEGOO010000287.1:0-12444 GCA_041182045.1 Verrucomicrobiota bacterium | reverse complement strand
ATGCCCGGCGCGAAGCTCACCTTCGGCAGGTCCCCCAGCTGGTTCGTCGTCATCAGGCGCAAGGTCTCCGGTTTCAGGTAACGTTGCCCGTCCAGCTCGCCTTCGCGCAGGATCATCTGGTAGAGCTGCGTCAGGTCCTCCGCGGTGGAGAACAGCCCTCCCGCGGGGAGGGCCGTGCGTCGCCGGTCGGAGAGCGGGACGCTGAAGCGGCTGTTGCCGGCCGCGACGAGCCCGCCCGTGGCCGGATCCTTGCGGTAGGGCGTGGCCATCCGGCCCACCAGCTCCGCCGTCGGCCAGAACGTGGTGCTGTCCATGCCGAGCGGGTCGAGGAAGCGCCGCTGCACGAAATCACCGTAGGCTTGGCCGCTCACGACCTCGATGATCCGGCCGAGCGTGTTCATGCCCGCGTTGCTGTAGGCCCACTTCGCCCCCGGTTCGGAGACCAGCGGCTGGCGGCCGTAGAAATCGGTCATCGCGGCCAGGCTCAAGGTGTCGACCGGCTGGCCCGCGGGGGTCGGCGACGCCCCGGTGAGCCCGCCCGTGTGGGTCAGCAGGTCGCGGATGGTGACGGGGCGACGCGGCTTCGCGGCGCCGGCGGGCGTGGCGAGGGATTGGTCGCGGAAGGCGGGGAGGAATTTCGCGACCGGGTCGTCGAGCCCGAGCCGGCCCTCCTCGACGAGCATCAGCACGCCCATCGACGTGATGGGCTTCGTCATCGAGGCGATCCAAAACACCGAGTCCGGGCGCATCGGGCGTTGGCCGGCGAGGTCCGCCAGGCCGAAGGCCTCCAAGGCGATCGCGCCACGCGGCGAGACGACCAAGGTCACCGCCCCCGCGAACTCGCCTTGGTCCTGCAGTTCCTGCAGGGCGTAGCTGAAGACCGCGTTCTGCTCGCGCAGGTCGGGTTTCGCGGCGGGGGTCGCGTCGCGCGGGGCGCAACCGGTCGCGAGGAGGGTGGCGAGCAGGGCGGGGAAGAGGGGGCGCATCGGCGTCCCCGAGGAATGGCGTCCGGCCGAGGGGAGTCAATGGAAGTGGCGGTTGCGTGGACCCGGCGACCGGCTATGAAGTCCGCACCCCGCCATGCGTCTCCTCCGCACCCTCTATTTCCAGGTCCTGCTCGGCATCGTGCTCGGCGGTCTGCTCGGCTATCTCCAGCCCGGTCTCGGGGTGCAGCTCAAGCCGCTCGGCGACGCCTTCGTGGCGTTGGTCAAGATGCTCATCGGGCCGATCATCTTCGCGACCGTGGTGGTCGGTTTGGCCGGCATGGGCGACCTCCGCCGCGCCGGGAAGGTCGGCCTGCGGGCCTTGGTCTATTTCGAGGCGGTCACGACCCTCGCCCTCGTCATCGGTCTCGTGGTGGCCAACGTCTTCACGCCGGGCGCCGGCCTGCACGCCACGCCCGCGACCTTGGACGCCAAGTCCGTCGCGGCCTACACCACCGCGGCGCAGTCGCTCGGCGTGGTCGACACGCTGTTGCACCTCGTCCCGCGCACCTTCGTCGCGGCGTTCGTCGACGGCGACATCCTGCAGGTGCTGCTCATCTCCGTGCTTTTCGGCCTCGCGCTCAACCGCCTCGGCGAGCACGGCCGTCCGGTGCTCAAACTGCTCGACGAAGTCTCCCGGGTCTTCTTCGGCATGGTCTCGCTCGTCACCGCCTTCGCGCCGTTGGCGGCCGCCGGCGCCATGGCCTTCACGCTCGGCAAGTTCGGCGCGGGCGCCCTGACCCAGCTCGCGAACCTGATGCTCTGCGTCTACCTGACCTGCGCCGTCTTCATCTTCGTCGTCCTCGGGGCGGTCGCGCACCTCGCCGGCTTCAGCCTCCGCAAGATCCTCCGGCTGATCCAGGACGAGCTCCTCCTCGTCGTCGGCACCTCGTCCTCGGAGACCGCCTTGCCGGGCCTGATGGCCAAGATGGAGCAGGTCGGCTGCGCCCGGCCCACCGTCGGTCTCGTCGTGCCGGCCGGTTATTCCTTCAACCTCGACGGCACGTGCATCTACCTGACCTTGGCCGCGCTCTTCATCGCGCAGGCCACCGACACCCCCATGACCTTGGGTCAGCAGCTTGGCCTCCTCGGTGTGCTGCTCATCACCTCCAAGGGTGCCGCCGGCGTGACCGGCAGCGGCTTCATCACGCTCGCCGCCACGTTGGCGACGACCGGCGGCATCCCGGTCGCCGGCATCGCGCTCATCCTCGGCGTCGACCGCTTCCTCTCCGAGGCGCGCGCCGTCACCAATTTCATCGGCAACGCCGTGGGCACCCTGGTCGTCTCGCGTTGGAACGGGGATTACGACGCCTCCAAAGGGGCCGACGTCCTGCGCTGAGCGCTCACGGTTTCCAGCCGTCGCGGTAAGCCTTGCGCACGAACGCATCGGCCGCGGCATGGTTGGCGATACGCAGGCCTGGCGCGTCCCAGTCCAAGCGCGTCCCGCTGAAGCGGGCGGCGATCGTGCCCAGCAGCACCGCTTCCGTCAACGGACCCGCGTAGGCGAAGTTCGCCGTCGTCTCCGGGCCGCCGAGCGCGGCGTCGACCCAGTCATGGTAGTGGTTGCGATGCCCCGCCGGCCTGAGGTCGGCGACCTTGCGGTCGTCGGTCTCGCCCGACTCCAGCCGCCGGCGGCGGCGGGCCAGTTCCCCGGGGCTCAGGTTCACGCCGAAGGTTTCCTCGGGGTAGAGCGCGGGCATCCCGACGTGCGGGAGCACGAGCGAACCTTGTTCGCCGACGATGATCGAGCCGTTGGCGGGCAGGCCGCGCCCGGCGGGCATCCGGGCCAGGGCGAGGTCCGGGACGCGGCCACCATCGTACCAGTGCAAGGTCACGCCTTCGGCGACCGTGAACGGCGTCGCCGGGAAGGTCCAGCGGACCGTCTCCTGCTCGCACCAGGTCTCGGGGTGCACGCCGGTGGATTCCGCCCTCACGTGGGTCGGCGCCCCTAGTCGCAAGGCGGTGAAGATCGGGTCGAGCAGGTGGCAACCGAAGTCGCCCAGCGTGCCGCTGCCGAAGTCCAGCCAATCGCGCCAGTTGAACGGGTGGTAGACCGTCGGTGCGTAGGGTCGGGCGGCCGCCGTCCCGAGCCACAGGTCCCAGGCCAGCCCCGGTGGCACCGGTCCGGGGGCCGGTCGCGTCGTCAGTTTCGTGTACCCGTTGCCCTTGTTGGTCAGCCAGGAATGCGTCGCGGTGACCTTGCCGATCCGACCTTCCTGGATCAGGCGCACCGCCGTCCGGTATTCGGAGCGGGAGTGGATCTGGTTGCCCATCTGCGTGCGGACCCCGTGGCGCGTCGCCTCGAGGCGGAGCCACCGGGCCTCCTCGACCGAGTGCGCGAGCGGTTTCTGCAGGTAGACGTGTTTCTTCAGCCGCATCGCCGTCAGCGCCGGCAGGGCGTGCATGTGGTCCGGCGTGGAGACGATCGCCGCGTCGAAGCCCTCGCCGAGCCGCGCGAACATCGCGCGGAAGTCCGCATGATGGGGCACGCCCGGGTAGGCCGCGTCCGCCTGGTGGAAGCGGCCGGCGTCCACGTCGCAGAAGCCGACGAAGCGCACCGCAGGGTGCGTGCCAATCTCCTTGATGTCGTCGAAACCCTTGCCGTCGCACCCGATGGCCACGACCTGGAGCCGGGAGTTCAGGTTGCGGGCGCGGACGAGCGCCGGGAAGCCGAGGGTGGCGACCGCGGCGGTCGTGAGGAAGCGACGGCGGGTGAGGCACATTGGGTGCGACAGGCTGGTCGCGCTCGCGCTCCCGGGCAACCCGCGAATCGGTCAGGCCCCGAACTGCGGGTGGCCTTCGATCCGGGCCTCGAGGGCGGCTTTCTCCGCGTCGTCCAGTCCCTCGGGGAACTTGGCCGACGAGCGGCGCCAGCGCTCGAGCCAAGGCCGGCCGAGCAGGTCGTAGCGGCAAGGGGTCGCGTAGCCGGGCGTCAGGGCGACGATGGTCTCCTTCTTCACGCCGGTTCCGGTGCCGATCGCGACGTGGAACCCGGCGTTGAGCAGGGCCACGCGCACGGCCGTCGACGCCGAGTAGGTGAAGAGCTCGACCGGACGCGCCTCGCCCAGCAGGCGACGCAGCTCGGTGAACGCCGCGGGCTTCCAGCAGGCCACGTCGGTCTTGTGCGAGAAGAAGTCGAAGAAGACCAGGTCGGGCCGGGCCGAGGCCTCCGCGGCCTTCGTCCAGAAATCGCCGACGTGCAGCTCCCATTCGAGCCCGGCGAACTGGCGGGACTTCCAGGCGCCGCGCGCGAGGAGCGCGTCCGGGCCCGAGTGGCGGAGGTACTCGAAGCGGTTCTTGTGCGTCATCGCCAAGCGCAACGAATCGAGGTCGGATTCGAAGCTGATGACGCGCAGCGGACGCACCGGGCCCTTCGCGGCCTCCGCCTCGTAGCATTGGATCGCGGCCATCGCGTTGGCGGCCGCGCCCAGGCCCAGGTCCCAGATGACGAGGGGGGTGGCCGCGGCGGCGTCGGCGTCCGCCGGGAGCCGGAGGCGTTCGGCGAGCGCGGACTGGTCGACGTACAGCGCCTTGGCCTCGACTATCGGCGGCGTGTGGGAATGCATGATCTCGCCGGATGAGATCTGGCGGATGCTAGCGAAGCCCTCCTCGGCGAGGTGCACCTCGTAGTCCCCGAGGGTGCGCGGGCGGCGTTCTTTGCCGACCTTCGGCGGGACCGCGGGGTGGTCCATGTCCTCGACCTGCAGGAACTGGCGCTTCGCGTGGTAGAGCGCGAGGAAGCGGTCCTCGAGGATGCTCTGGCGGATCTCCCGCATGAGCTGATGGTAGAACCAGATGTTATGCTGGCCGAGCAAGGTCCAGCCCAGCGGTTCCTGGGTCTTGGTCAGGTGGTGGAGGTAACCGCGCGAGTACTTGCGGCAGACCGGGCAACCGCAGGCCGGGTCGATCTTCTCCTCCGAGAACTTGTAGACCGAGCGGCGCAGCTGGAGGATCCCGCGCGACGTGAAGGCGGTGCCGAACTGCGCCACCTTGTTCGGGATGATGCAGTCGAACATGTCCACGCCGCGGTGGACGGCCTCGAGCAGGTCGAGCGGCGTGCCCACGCCCATCAGGTAGCGCGGCCGGTCGGCCGGGAGCATGGCCGCGGCCACCTCGCACATGTCCTCGCGTTGGTGCTTCTCCTCGCCCACGGCCAGGCCGCCGATGGCGAAGCCGTCGAACGGCAGCTGCGTGAGCCCGTCGGCGCTCTCCTGGCGCAGGTCGGGGTAGAGGGCGCCTTGCACGATCGCGAACATCGACTGCGGCGAGTCGCCGCGCGCCGCGAGGCTGCGCACGGCCCAGCGTTGGGTGATCTCGAGCGCCGCGCGGGCCGTCGCCTTGTCCGCGGTGGAGGGGATGCACTGGTCCAGCACCATCATGATGTCGCTCCCGATCGCCATCTGCGTCGCGATGCTCACCTCGGGGCTGAGCATGAGCTTCTGGCCGTCGACATAGCTGCGGAACTCCGCGCCCTCCTCGCCCATCGAGCGCGCGTGGGGCAGGGAGAAGATCTGGAAGCCGCCGGAATCCGTGAGGAACGACTTCTCCCAGCCGGTGAAGCGGTGGATGTCGCCGAACCGGCGGAAGACCTCGGGGCCGGGCCGCAGCAGCAGGTGGTAGGTGTTCGCCAGCAGGATCTGGGAGCCCGATTCGAGCAGGGTGTCGAAGGTCTGGGCCTTCACCGTCGCCTGGGTGCCGACCGGCATGAAGAGCGGCGTCTTCACCTCGTTGTGCAACGTGCGGAACGTCGCGGCCCGGGCCCGGGAGCCGGTGGCCACGGCCTCGAGCTGGAAGTTGAGCCGCGATGGTCGCATGTCGGCGAAGGGCTAGGGAGGAACCCGGCGCAAGGCAAGGATGCAGGCGACCGACCCGTTTTCGCTCGCCCCGTCGAGACGGATGGCCTGTCTGGAAGCATGAACCACCCGACCTGTCCGGAATGCACCATGAACGAGACGCTCGCTCATGCGAAGCATTGGGAATGCGGCGTCTGCGGCCATGAATGGCCCAAGACGGCCGCCGAGCTCGGGTCGGTCGAGGTCGACGGCCCCCGCGTGGTGAAGGACGCCCATGGCGCGGTCCTCGCCGACGGCGACACCGTCGTGCTGATCAAGGACCTCAAGCTCCGCGGCTCCTCCGGCGTGATCAAGGGCGGCACCAAGGCGAAGAACATCCGCCTGGTCGACGGGGATCACGAGATCGACTGCAAGATCGACGGCGCGCAGATCGGCCTCAAGGCCGAGTTCGTCAAGAAGGCCTGACGGGCTTACTTGACCAGCGTGAAGCGGTCGATCTCCTCGCCCTTCTCGTTGATCGCGCGGAGCTCGAAGCGCTTCGGCGTGAGGTCGATGACGGCGAAGGAATGCAGGGTGTCGTAGAGCTTCGCGTTGAACGGGGCGTAGTTGTCCTTCCCGCCGTTCGGCAGCTTGGCCAGATTCTTGTCGATCGTGCCCTTGTAGAGGCTCGCGCCCCCGCCGCCTTCGACGACGTAGATGACGCCCTTGGGTCGCGGCTGGCCGGTCGCGTCATAGGCCTCGTCGATCGTGAACGCGCCGTTGACGTAGGACGGGGGCACCTTCGGCGCGCCGGAAGGCTCGGTCTTGGCGGCCTCCTTCGGTTCCTCGGGTTTGACGACCACGGCGGCCCCGTTCGGGGCGAACTTCAGCGGCTTGCTGCGCTGGTAGTTGTGGACATGGCCGGCGAAGACCACGTCGACCCCGTGGGCCTCGAAGATCGGCGCGAGCTTGCGCGAGCGCTGGTCGCCGTAGTGGCTGGTGGTGATCTGGAAGGGCGGGGCATGGAAGCAGACGAACTTCCACGGCTGGCGGGTCGCCTTCAGGTCCTGCGCGACCCACTCGGCCACCTTGGGGTCGTCGGCCTTGCCGGAGCTCGCGTTGCTGAGCACGGTGATGTGGGCGGGGCCGTAGTCGAATGAGTAGAAATCGAGCCCCGGGTAGGATTCGCCGGCGAGCCGGCGGAACTTCGCGCCCTCGTCGGACTTCGGGATGACCGTGTTCGCGGGACCTTCGCCCGGCCCGTTCTGCGGGGCGGTGAAGAAGTAGTACGCGGCGTAGGCGTCGGGCAACGTCGGGCTGAGCTTGCCCACGTAGGCGTCGTGGTTGCCGATTACCGCGTAGAACGGCAATGTCGCCATCAGCGGCGCCCCGCTCTTCTCGGAGACCTCGGTCCCGTTCACGTAGGTCGGCCAGAAATGCCGGAAGTAGTGGAAGCTCCGCCCGCTCGGGTAGACGATGTCGCCCAGGGCGACGAGGAAGTCGGGTTTCTCCTGGGCGACGCGGTAGGCGATGAGGTTCTGGCTCGCCTTGCCGTCGGCGAGGTCGCCCACCATCACGAAGCGCGTCGGCTGGTCGGCGCTCTTGCGGGTCCGCGCCGTGTTCTGCGCCACGACCTTGCCGCCGGCGCGCAGGACGTAGGTGTACTCGCCGTTCGCCGGCAGGCCCGGCAGGGAGGCGACGAAGCGGACGTAATGTTGTTCCTTCTCGGCGGGCGTGAGGGCCTTGGGCGGCGGCGGGAGGAAGTCGAAGTCCGCGCGCGTGACCTTGGCGGCCACCGGTTTCACGCCCTTGGGCGCGTATTCCAGCGTGAAGGTCGCGCTCGTCGGTTCGGTGATCCAGATCACCTTGACCTCGTCGGTCGGGCCCAGCGGTCCCTGGGGGCCCGGCTGGACGTAAGGCTGGACCAGGAGGGTCGGCTCGGTCGCGGTGACCGCGGCGAGCAGCAGGCTGGGGAGGAAGGCCATGGGGGTCGCGCAGGTCTAGGCGAGGCCGCGGTGGCCTCAACCGTATTCCCGCGGTCGGGTGGGTTACTTGGCGGCGGGCTTGAGGAAACCCATGGAATCCATCCATTCGGCGGCGTTCCGGGTCCAGCCGTCGACGGGGTTGTTCGTCACGCGGGTGCCGAAGCCGTGGCCGCCCTTGGCGTAGATGTGGAGCTCCGCCGGGAGGTTCAGGCGCTTGTACGCCAGGTAGAGCTCGCCGGCCTCGAGCGGGTTGTTGCCGTCGTTGTGGTCCACCACGAAGAAGCAGGGCGGCGCGTCCTTCGGCAGCGCGAAACCCTCGCGGAATTTGGTCTTATCTTCCTTATCCAGGAAGCCGCCGCCGTAGACGAAGAGCGTGAAGTCGGGGCCGCGGGCGTCGTCGACGCCGGGCTTCTGGGCGAAGGTGCGCGCCGCGCGGTCCCACGAGACGTGGCCGACGAGGTTGGCGCCGG
This sequence comes from Verrucomicrobiota bacterium, assembly GCA_041182045.1. Classification (GTDB taxonomy): domain Bacteria; phylum Verrucomicrobiota; class Verrucomicrobiia; order Opitutales; family UBA953; genus UBA953. Next base: position 4,234 of record JBEGOO010000287.1, on the reverse strand, counting down.
CGGAGAAGCCGATCACGCCGACGCGCTTCGCGTCGATGTTCCATTCCGCCGCGCGGTGGCGGACGACGCCGAGCGCGCGCTGCAGGTCCTGGACCGGGTACTGATGGGGGACCGCCTCGTCCGAGGTCGGCGTGCGGTAGCGCAGGAGCACGGCGGTCACGCCGAGTTTGTTCAGCCAGTCGCAGACGCCGGTGCCTTCGTTGTTGGTGGAGAGGAACCAGTAGCCGCCACCCGGGCACACGATGACCGCGGCGCCGTTCGGTTTCGCCGCGGGGTAGACCGTGATCGTCGGTTCGGCGATGTGCGTCTCGTGCCCAGGCGTGCTGCCTTTCGGGCCGATGCGTTGGGTCGTCGCGGCGGACGGGGCCACGCGCGGGCCGAGCTCGGCCGGATCGAAGAGTTTGATCGGTTCGGCGGCGCCGGCGAGGGCGGCGACCAGGAGGAGGACGCAGGGGCGGAGGGGCATAGGGGTTGCCTTAGGACAGCGTCGGCGGCCGTTGGTGCCAACAAAAAGGCCGCCCGGGTGGGCGGCCTGCGCGGAAGCGGGAAACCCGCCTCAGGCGATGGCCTTGAGGTAGAGCTCGTTCGCCTTCTTCCAGTCGACGACCTTCCAGTAGGCGTCGACGTAGTCGGGGCGGCGGTTCTGGTACTTCAGGTAGTAGGCGTGCTCCCAGACGTCGAGGCCGAGAATCGGCGCGCCGTTGACGTCGGCGACGCCCTTCATCAGCGGGCTGTCCTGGTTCGGCGTGGAGGTCACGGCGAGGGACTTGTCGGCCTTGACGACGAGCCAGGCCCAGCCGGAGCCGAAGCGGGTGGTCGCGGCGACCTTGAACTTCGCCTTCAGGCCGTTCTCGCCTTCGAGGCCACCGAAGGCCTTGGCGATGGCTTCGCCGAGCGCGCCGACCGGCTCGCCGCCGCCGTTCGGCGAGAGGCTGTTCCAGAAGAACGTGTGGTTGGCGTGGCCGCCGGCGTTGTTGCGGACCGCGGTGCGGATGGACTCGGGGACCTTCGAGAGGTCGGCGATCAGCGCGTCGACGTCGGCGCCGGCGGCGAACGCGGGCTCCTTCGCGAGGGCGGCGTTGAGATTGGTCACGTAGGCGTTGTGGTGCTTGCCATGGTGGATCTCCATGGTCGCCTGGTCGATGTGCGGCTCGAGGGCGTTGTGGGCGTAGGGCAGGGGAGCGAGGGTGTAGGACATGGAGGGTAGGGTGATAGGGGAGGGCGGTTGGCGGTTAGGAGAGCTGGAGGAAAGCGGGGCGGCGGCGAACGCGGCGGCAGTCAGGGAAGTCCGCTTGAGGAAGTCGCGTCGATCCATGGCTTGCACGATGACGAAACCCGGCCGGGGTCAAGCCGGGGCGGAGGAATCCCGGCCCCGTTTCAGGTTGAAGTAGGCTTGGAGGATCTCCTTGCAGGGGCCTTCGAGCACCCCGCCGACCGCGGTGACGCGGTGGTTGAGCTTCGGGAGGGCGTGGAGGGCGGTCGCTCCGCCCAGGCAACCCATCTTGGGGTCGCCCCAGCCGTAGACCACTCGGCCCAGCCGGCTCATGATCGTCGCCCCGGCGCACATCGGGCACGGCTCCTTGGTCACGTAGAGGGTGCAGTCGTTGAGACGCCAGTCGCCGATCTTCCGGGCCGCCTGCGTGATCGCGAGCATCTCGGCGTGGGCCGTCGGGTCGCCGGCGCGTTCCACCTCGTTGTGGGCCGCGGCGATGATCTCCCCGCCGCGTTCGATGACCGCGCCGATGGGCACCTCGTCGAGGCGCCACGCGTCGACGGCCAGGTTGAAGGCCAGGGACATGAAGAACGCGTCGTCGCGGACCAGCTGCGACGGGCGCAGCTTGTCGAACGGGCAGGTCAGCCCGGGACGGGGGGTGGGAGCGTCGCCTTCCATCGGAGGCCAGCAGGACAGCCCAAGCCCGCCTTTTAGGCAAGCGGGGAGGGTGGGATACGGTGATTGACTCCCCCGCGGGTTCGGGCAGGACTCAAGGCCTACAAGGCATGGCTGAAGAACCCGTCATCGAACTCGAAGGCAAGATCCTGCAAGTGCTCCCTGGCACCATGTTCCGGATCGAGCTCCCCAACAAGCACGTCGTGCTGGGCCGCATCTCCGGACGTCTCCGCAAGAACTTCATCCGCATCAACCCGGGCGACCGCGTGAAGGTCGAGATGAACCCTTCCGACCTGACCCAGGCCCTGATTGTCTTCCGCCTGCGCGATGCGGCCCCCCGGCCGTCCTCGCCGCCGCCGCGCCGCCGTTAAGCCCCCTGAACCCGGTACCCCCGGGTTTTTTCTTGCCAGCCCGAAACTTTAATCTATCAATCATTACTCAACTACTAATCATTAACCCCCATGGCTATCTATAACAGCGTTCTCGACACCATCGGTCACACCCCGCTCGTGCGCCTCAACAAGGTCACCGAAGGCCTCCAGGCCGAGGTCCTCGTGAAGCTCGAGTTCTTCAACCCGCTCTCGAGCGTGAAGGACCGCATCGGCCGCGCCATGATCGACGCCGCCGAGCGCGACGGTCGCCTCAAGCCGGGTGGCATCATCGTCGAGCCGACCTCCGGCAACACGGGCATCGCCCTGGCCTTCGTCGCCGCCGCCCGCGGTTACCGCTGCATCCTCACCATGCCCGAGACGATGTCCGTCGAGCGTCGCGTGCTCCTGCGCCTCCTCGGCGCCGAGATCGTCCTCACCCCCGGCGCGAAGGGCATGCGCGGCGCCATCGAGCGCGCCACCCAGATCCGCGACGAGCAGGGCGCGAACGCCTTCATGCCGATGCAGTTCGACAACCCGGCGAACCCCGAGGTGCATCGCCGCACCACCGCCGAGGAGATCTGGAAGGACACCGATGGCAAGGTCGACGCGATCGTCGCCGGCGTCGGCACGGGCGGCACCATCACCGGCGTCGCCTCCGTCATCAAGAGCCGCAACGCCAAGTTCAAGGCCTTCGCCGTCGAGCCCTCCGCCTCGCCCGTCATCACCCAGACGATGAGCAAGCAGCCGGTCCAGCCCGCCCCGCACAAGATCCAGGGCATCGGCGCCGGTTTCGTCCCGAAGAACTGCGACATCTCCCTCATCGACGAGGTCATCCAGGTCTCCAACGACGACGCCTTCGCCACCGCGCAGGAAGTCTCCGTCCGCGAAGGCCTCGCGGTCGGCATCTCCTCGGGCGCCAACATCTGGGCCGCCCTGCAGCTCGCCAAGCGTCCGGAGTTCGCCGGCAAGCGCATCGTCACGATCGCCTGCTCGCCGAGCGAGCGCTACCTCTCGACCGCCCTGGCCGAGAAGGTCCGCGCCGAGGTCACCGCCCTCACCGCCTCGTAAGCGGCGGCTGGTTCCCGGCCCGATCGGCCCGCGTCCCCCGACGCGGGCCTTTTTGTTGGCGCGAGGGAGGGGCGCCGCCTCGTGCCGCCCCAGGGCCGGCTGCTTTCGCCTTGAAGCCTCCCCTTGGATGGTGAACATAAGTTCATATGTTGAATGTGACCCAGTCGATCGGGTGCGAAGTCCGCCTCTTCCGCCCGCTCCCCCTCCTGGAGAGCCGCGCGATGGCGGGCTTTCCGTCGCCGGCCGACGACCACATGGAGCGGCGGCTCGACCTGAACGAGCATCTCATCCGCAACCCGGTCTCGACCTTCTTCCTGCGCGTGGAGGGCGACTCGATGGCGGGGGCGGGCATCCTGTCGGGCGACCTCATCGTGGTCGACAAGGCGGCGCCGGCCCGGGCGGGCGCCGTGGTCGTGGCGGAGCTGGAGGGCGAGTTCACGGTGAAGCGGCTCGAACGCGCCGCCGACGGCGCCTGGTGCCTGCGCGCGGACGGGCCGGGCTGGCCCAAGGGGCCGTTGCCTTTCGCCGGTGAATTCCGAATCTGGGGCACCGTGGTGGCGGTCGTCCGCCGCTGCTGACGCCGATGCTCCGCGCCCTCGCCGACTGCAACAACTTCTACGCCTCGTGCGAGCGCGTGCTGGACCCGTCGTTGCGCGACGTGCCGATCGTGGTGCTCTCGAACAACGATGGCTGCGTGATCGCGCGCTCGGCGGAGGCCAAGGCGCTCGGCATCGCGATGGGCGCGCCGTACTTCGAGGTCCGGCGCACCTGCGAGGCCCATGGCGTGCGGATCTTCTCGTCCAACTTCGCGGTCTACGGCGAGTTCTCGGAACGCGTGATGGCGGCCCTCACGGAGCAGGCGCGCGACATCGAGGTCTACTCGGTCGACGAGGCTTTCCTCGGTTTT